>JAISRU010000216.1 GCA_031273515.1 Bacteroidales bacterium
TCGGGGTGGGCATGGTTAGCCAAAGACGCTTCAAATAAACTTCAGATTCTCAAGGAAAGCAATGCCGGAACTCCGCTTACCAAAGGCTTGATCCCCCTGCTGACTTTCGACGTCTGGGAACATGCCTATTATTTAGATTATCAAAATCGCAGAGCAGACTACGTCGCCGGACTGTGGAATATCATCAATTGGCATATAGTCAATAAACGTTATCTTAGCTAATTGATAATTTTTAGTCATGCCATACGGACGCTTCTGTCTGAACTCTGATTTATCTGATTAAACTGATGAACATGATTAATGAATTGTCTGAATCAGGATTGCCCTTTGGGCTTCCTCCTTGCGGTTCGGCAGAGGCAAACTTGTTTGACTATGCTGAGCAAGAAGGAGAGAGGCGAAGCCAATCCTGATTCAGACAATGGCGACGCAATGACGGCGTGGGTATTTGCATCCGTATGGCATGACTGAAAATCCTGATTCAGACAATGGCGACGCAATGACGGCGTGGGTATTTGCGTCCGTATGGCATGACTGAAAATCCTGATTCAGACAATGGCGACGCAATGACGGCGAGGGTATTTGTGTCCGGAGGCATTAACCATTAACCATTTATCATTAACCATTACGGTTTTGTCCACTTGTTTTACCAAGTGCGATTTGTATATTGCTGAAAATTAAACTTTATCGCATCGGACATATTTTCAAAATAATGAAAATCTATTCCTTTTATATACTCTGGTTCAATGTCGGTGATGTCATTTCGATTTGCTGTGGGCAGGACGATGTTCGTAATCTCCGCTCTCTTGGCTGCCAGAATTTTCTCTTTAATACCTCCGACGGGCGTTATTTTTCCGCGTAATGTAATTTCCCCCGTCATTGCCAGATTAGAACGAATAGGTCGCTTGGTGAAAGAAGATAACAAAGCTGTCAACAGTGTTATGCCCGCCGAAGGACCATCCTTGGGAGTAGCTCCTTCGGGAACGTGAATATATACGTCCTTATTCTGAATATCTTTAATATCCAAATCGAAGTCTTTCGCATGAATTTTCAGATATTCGTATGCAATGGTAGCCGATTCCTTCATGACGTCTCCCAGATTTCCCGTAAGTACCAAATTGCCTTTTCCTTCCGATACAGCTGTTTCGACAAACAGGATTTCTCCGCCTACAGGAGTCCATGCTAATCCGATAGCCACGCCAACGGTGTTCTCTTTTAACTCTTTTTCCCGCTTGAACAAAGGTATTCCCAAGACTTTCTCTACATCTCCTCTTTTGATAGCTTTGGAAACTTTCTCCTGCTGCACAATCTGATACGCCCGATAACGAATTAACTTGGACAACTGTTTTTCCAGCACGCGCACTCCCGCCTCACGGGTATAATCTTCAATAATATATTCAATAATATCGTCCGAAAAAGAAATATGTTTCCCGCTCAATCCGTGTTCCGTTATTTGTCGCGGGATAAGATGCCGTTTGGCAATATGTACCTTTTCTTCCTGTAAATAACTGCTGAGTTCTATCACTTCCATTCTGTCGATTAAAGCAGGGTGAATCGTGTTGAGCGTGTTGGCAGTAGCAATGAACATAACATGTGAAAGGTCGAACGTTGTTTCCAAGTAATTATCGTAAAAGGAAGTGTTTTGTTCAGGGTCTAAGACTTCCAACATCGCAGCCGAAGGATCTCCCTGAACGTTCATGCCCGAAAGTTTGTCGATTTCGTCCAAAACAAAAACAGGATTGGCTGACTTAGCCTTGCGAATGTTTTGCATAATACGTCCCGGCATAGCGCCGATATAGGTTTTTCGGTGTCCACGTATTTCCGATTCGTCGCGCACGCCTCCCAAAGACATACGAATATACTGACGATCCATTGCCCGTGCAATTGATTTCCCCAAAGACGTCTTCCCAACACCCGGAGGTCCTACAAAACATAAAATCGGAGACTTCATATCTCCTTTCAGTTTCAATACCGCCAGATATTCAACAATGCGCTTTTTGATTTTCGCCAGTCCGAAATGATCCTGCTCCAAAATAAGCTGTACTTTGTTCAAATCCAGATTGTCTTTCGTATACTCATTCCATGGAAGGTCGATAATTAAGTCTAAATAATTCAGTTGATTATTGAAATCGGGAGCCATAGGATGCATCCGTTGTAATTTCTGGAGTTCTTTATCAAAGTGCGTCTTTGTTGCCGCATCCCATTTTTTCTTTTCCGCTTTGGTTTTCAATTCATCAATAGTCTGATCGTCCCCAGCATTGCCTAACTCTTCCTGAATTGTCCGAATCTGCTGATTGAGAAAAAACTCTTTTTGCTGTTTGTCTATCTCGACTTTTGTCTTTTGCTGAATCTGTTCTTTGAGTTGCGCCAATTGCAAGGCTTTCATCTGTTCCTCCAAAATAACAGTCGCCCTGTCTGTAATGTCGGGAATTTCTAATATTCTTTGCTTTTCGCCGGTACTTATCTGTAAATTGGCAACAATATAATTGATGAGAAATACACGATTATTGATGTTTTTCAGCATATTGATAATTTCTTCGGAAAAGGAAGAATACGAAAGTCTGATGTATTTGGTACTCACCTCCACCAATGAAGCTATAATTGCCGCAAATTCTTTTGAGTTAAGGGTTTCCTTATCAAAATCATTGGTAGGATAGACTTCGGACGAAGCCAGCATATAAGGTTCTTCTGTATAGACCTGAAGCAACCGGAAAGGTTTTATCCCCTGAACCACAATTGTCTTGATATCTTCAGACATATCATACATCTTGAGAATGCGCGAAAGCGTGCCTATCCGATACAAATCAGCGTCTTTGGGGTCGTCGATTGTTCCGTTTATCTGCGTAACAATCCCGATAGGAGATTTTTCTTTGTATGCTTTTTCAACCAGAACGATTGATTTTTTCCGTGCAACGCTGATTGGCATTAGTATTCCCGGAAACATCACCGCATTACGCAGTGGTAATATCGGCAGTTGCGGCGGTAAATCTTCCCGATTCAGTTCTTCTGCTTCCTGTTCGGTTTGCAGCGGAATAATACCGACTTCTCCATGTAAAAGATCTTGCTGAGATTCTTCTCCCTGTAACATTTTTATTCTTTTTGACATTATTTTTCTTTCTCTTAATCCTTGTTATTTTATCTGTTAATATCTGACAGGTCGCCCATTTTGCGAAATTCTTCCGTCAGATTATGCACGGAATATAAAATTTGCCCGTCCATATCCGTAAATTCTCTGTTTCTTCGAGCATAAACACGTTTTGCGACGTCAATAGCAACGTCGAGTTTGTAATTCTGAACCGGCGTCGTTCCTCCTCCCCAGTGAAAAGAAGGATAGAAATTCCGTTGATAACCCGCTCCAAACACATTCGCCGAAACGCCCACTACCGTCCCCGTATTGAACATGACATTGATCCCGCTCTTGGAATGGTCGCCCATTATTAAACCGCAAAACTGCAAATTTGTTTTCTGAAACGTTTTTGTTTTATAGTTCCACAAACGCACCATGTCGTAGTTGTTTTTCAAATTGGAAGTATTTGTATCCGCTCCGATATTGCACCATTCTCCTAAAACGGAATTTCCCAGAAATCCGTCGTGCGCTTTATTGGAATATCCGAAAATAACCACGTTGTTCAGTTCTCCTCCCACCTTGGAAAAAGGACCTATCGTTGTTCCTCCGTATATTTTAGCGCCCATCTTCACCTGTGTCGATTCGCAAAGTGCAATACTGCCTCTCAAAAGACTTCCTTCCATTATTTCAACATTTTTTCCTATATAAACTTTTGCATCTCTTGCGTTGATGACAGCACATTCTGCCTTTACGCCTTCTTCTGCGAATATATTCTCTGGAGCAATGATGCTGTTTGTACTGCTTAACGGATGTGATTTACGTCCTCGCGTCAGCAAATCGAAATCCCTGTGCAGTTCCTGTTCATTTTTCGCAAAAATATCCCACAGATAGTCGATGGATGTATATTCTTCTTCAAATTCAACAGTTTCTTTGCCGTAATATTGTCCTGTATCGACAAAAAATTCATCCGAACAATGCGCAATAACGGTTTCGTTTTGTATGAGCGTCTGTCCTGCATGAAGATTTTGTATCGTCTGCACCAATTTGTCTGTCGGACACACCGACGCCGAAATAAAAAGACTGTTCTCTTCCCGCTTTACAGGATACTTTTGCGACAGATATGCCTGTGTATGGGTCGATGTTGCACAACCTAATCTTTTCTCCCATTTCTCTCTGATCGTCAGTATACCTACACGGATGTCAGCCTGAGGACGGGTAAAGGTCAAAGGTAACAAATCTCCTCTGTGATCATTATCAAACAATACAATATTCATATCCCAAAAAAATAAGTGTACAAAAGTAGCACTTTTTTATCAGACTATTCGACCTTTTCTGAAATAAGATTGTCTTGAACTCTGATTTACCTGATTGGCTTTGCCTTTCTCCTTCTTGCTCGGCAGAAGCAAACAAGTTTGCCTCT
>JAISRU010000259.1 GCA_031273515.1 Bacteroidales bacterium
ATGTTGCAATTTGACTCTTTTCCCTGTTTATGCAATGAATCAGTTCTTCAATTTGTTCGGGCTGAATAAACGGCTCATCTCCCTGTATATTGACGACAATGGTCTGCTGAGGATCATAATGGAGTTGTTGCAAGGCTTCGGCGCATCGGTCTGTACCCGAACAATGTGCAGAAGACGTCATCACAACGTTTCCGTTTGCGGATAAGACTTCCCTGTAAATACGTTCGTCGTCGGTTGCAACAACGACAATCGCAAACTGTTTTACCTTGACAGCCTGTTGATACGTTCGGACAATCATTGATTTTCCACCCAAATCGACAAGCGGTTTTCCGGGCAAACGAACAGAAGCGTAACGGGCGGGAATAATGCCTACAATATCCATATTGCGTGCAGATTATGACTTAAACAATCCAAAAAGTTCGGCATCGATTCGGTTGATAACATCACCCAAAGCATCCTGATTTTCAGCAAAATTGACAGTATCAGCGTCCACGACTAATATTTTCCCATGCGTATAGGTATTTGCCCACTTATTATAACGCCTGTTCAGATTTTCCAGATAGTCTAAACGGATTGTACTTTCATATTTCCGACCTCTTTTCTGAATTTGCGTAACCAAAGTAGAAGTACTTGCTTTGATATAAATCAGCAGTTCGGGAGGTAGTATGAATGAATTGATCATCTTGAAAAGAGACATATAATTTTCGTAGTCGCGGGAAGCCATCAGTCCCATATCATGCAGATTAGGCGCAAAAATATACGCATCTTCAAAGATGGTTTTGTCTTGCACGACTGTCTTTTTCTTTTGTCTGATTTCAAGTATTTGCCGACACCGCAGGTTCAAAAAAAATACCTGCACATTAAACGACCATCGTTGCATGTCTTCGTAAAAACTTGTCAGATAAGGATTATTATCCGCATTTTCATAAGCCGGTTCCCAATTGTAATGCTTTGCCAATAACTTGGTTAGCGTTGTTTTTCCTGATCCTATATTTCCTGCTATAGCTATGTGCATTTCCTTGTTTTTTTACATGAATATTACTGTCTGCAAAGGTAATTTATTTTTAAAAGCAAAACGTCATTTGGTAAAAAAAATTATATCTTATTTTTTAAATGGACTTATCTCCACTCATAAAGAATACTTTACAAATTGAATCAGCCCTTTACAATCGTGAATTATTCGTCGAAATTGCGATTTCTGACAGATATTTTACTGCAGAATGTGCAAAAAAATGCAGAAATCCCCCTTCGATTTCAGTAAACAGACGTCTATTTTTTCGTTCTCCTGAACGACACAAAATATTTTTTATCGAAAGTAGACATTTGTATGCTTTTTTTTTCTACCTTTGCAGCGGAGAGATGGCAGAGTGGTCGATTGCGGCGGTCTTGAAAACCGTTGAGGTGAAAGCCTCCGGGGGTTCGAATCCCTCTCTCTCCGCAAAACACACTTATCGTCAGACAATTATAATTCATCACACGCTGCATTTCAACATCAATAAACGCTTGTTTTTTCGCTGTTGAAATTCGATTAATCCAACCACAATATCATCCATTTTTTTGACCCAAAACCTGATTTTGCTGCAAAAAGTGTCGGAAATATACCATTGGGAAGAATATTGTCCTGAACTGTGATTTATTAGTAGACGAGTGAACAAGTGGACAAGTGAGATTACAAACGAGTACTCTGGATTGGCTACGCCTTCCTCCTTGCGGTTCGACATAGTCAAACAAGTTTGCCTCTGCGCTCACTCGCTGCGTCGGGTGCCACATTCCGCTTCGCTACATTCGCAATGACGGGCAGGTTATTTGCGTCGCTTGCGTTCTTGTCAACTTGTTCACTCGTCTACTTGTCCACTAATAATCATGTCAATCAGTTAATCATATAAATCAGCGGTTCAGACAATGGGAAAGCATGAAAGACGAGTTCATATACCCTGTTTAAAAAATAATTGGATTGATTAACAGGCAAATAATAAAAAACCTGAAAAAAAGTTCATCAAAACATCAGATTGTATTAAAAAAAATGTACCTTTGTCGCAAAATCAATATACAGAAATGAAAGGATTAATATTCTTTTTTGCAGCGCTTATAATTTCCTTTTCTCTTGGTAGAAAGGCTCTTAGAGTTAGGCAATATCTGCTGAAGAGTGGAACTATGTCTTTTCTTTTTGTCTCCTTCCATGCTGTTTTGCTTCCAAAACAACAGGAAATATCACTTTGGGGTAATAGCATGGTGTTTTTACATAAGTATATCTGGAAAGTTTTTGCTCTTATTGAGCGGGAGCTACCCGCTCATGAATCATATAAACTAAAACAGAACAACAAAAATAAAAGTAGCGGACGGGACTGTCGCGATAAAAAAGAACATCAATGTATATGTTCATGAAATAATAATAAAAGCGAGAAAGCCGCAAAAAATAAATTAATTACAAATCAAATTTAAAAAAAAGAAAAAATGAGAAAAATAATATTTTTCATTGTATTTTGTGCAGGAGTGATGATTTCCCTGCACGCGCAGACTGTACGTTATGTAACGCAGTCCGGCGCAGGTAATAGAAGTGGTACATCGTGGAGCGATGCTTCCGATGACATTCAGTTAATGATTGACGACGTGGAACAGCAAGGAGGCGGCCAAGTTTGGGTAGCAAAAGGAACGTATAGACCTTCGCATCATTATGGAGGTATTCGGAATTTACAACTTGTATATCCTTCTCCTCCATATCCGGGACCTTACTATCACGATATTGGTTTGCCTTTCGATGCCGTCAGAGAACAATCTTTTGTACTGAAAAAAGATGTGGAAGTCTATGGCGGATTTGCAGGTTGGGAAAGCAATCTTTCCCAACGGGATTGGATAATCAACGAGACTTTTTTAGATGGACAGATAAGCGATAACGCAAGATGTTACCATGTTGTAATGTCTGTTGGAGACGTCAGGAATGCCTGTTTGGACGGATTTATCATTCAAGGGGGATATGCTTTTGTAGTGAAGCCTCTTCCTTTTCCCTATGATCCAGAAGATCCACCAATGTATGATACTGATTTTGGAAATAATATATTGGTGGCAGCCACACAGGGGGGAGGTATCATGATTAATGCATCTTCCCCCAGACTGGAAAACCTGATTGTCAAATACAACGAGGTAAATACTCACGGCGGCGCTATATCTATGAGCAATTCATTTTCCAAACTGCGTAATATCGAAATTCATGATAATGAGTCAGGGCACCATGGAGGGGGAATGTTTATCAATGCTTCCAA
>JAISRU010000262.1 GCA_031273515.1 Bacteroidales bacterium
TGTTCGCGCAGACCTGCAAATAAAATCAGGGCTAAACCAAATCCGACAGCCGTGAAAACAGTGAAAAGCAAAGACCCCATCAGGTTATAGTTTTGCTGAATCACCATAATTGCCACTCCCAATACGGCGCAGTTGGTAGTTATCAAAGGAAGAAAAATCCCCAATGCCTGATAAAGTGAAGGACTTACTTTCTTGAGAATAATTTCGAGCATCTGCACCAAAGCCGCAATAATCAGGATAAACGATATGGTCTGCAGAAAAGTTAGACCGAAAGGCAACAGCACATACATATATACCAAATAGGTTGCCAGTGTTGCCAAGGTCATCACAAACACCACAGCGGCGCTCATGCCCACAGCGGTAGAAATTTTGCCCGATACACCCAAAAAAGGACAAATCCCCAGAAACTGAGAAAATACAATGTTATTGACAAATACAGTCAGAACGATGAGAACAATTAATGCTTCCATATATATCTATTTTTATTTTAATCCGAAGTAACAATACGTTTTTTCGATTTGAATGAATTGAGCAATGCCAACAAAAATCCCAATGCCAGAAAAGCTCCGGGGGCAAGCACAAAGACAATCATACCATCGGTTTCGATCAATTTATAACCGAAAACAGACAGATTACCCAACAATTCGCGCACTAATCCAAGTATCGTTAATGCTAAGGTAAAGCCCAGACCCATTCCTAATCCGTCGATACTTGAGTTCAGTACTCCGTTTTTGGAGGCAAAGGCTTCCGCACGACCCAATACCAAACAATTGACCACAATCAGAGGAATAAACAACCCCAACTGACTGTGCAAATCGGGAAGATAAGCCTGCATAAGCAAATCGACCACCGTAACAAACGAGGCTATCACGACAATAAAAGCAGGAATACGAACCGTGTCGGGAATAAGATTTTTCAGCGACGAAATCACGATATTAGACAAAATAAGCACAAAAGTTGTTGCCAATCCCATTCCAAGTCCGTTGAATGCTGAAGTGGTAACGCCCAGCGTGGGACACATCCCCAATAAGAGAACAAAAATAGGATTTTCCTTTATAATTCCGTTGATAAATATTTTCCATTTGTTCATTTGATTTTCCCTCCCTGTTTGGTGAAAACAACATAAGCAGTCTGTACTGCATCGCAATAGGCTCTGGAACTGATAGTGGCTGCTGTGATAGCGTCCACGTCGCCGCCGTCTTTTTTGACCGACAGTTTGAATGCGGCAGGATTTTTACCCGTAAACTGATTGGGAAAAGGCGACTTTCCCGTTTCCATTTTATCTCCAAGTCCGGGAGTTTCTTTGTGTTCCAAGACCTCTATTTTGTGGATATTTCCGTTGGGTAAAAATCCGACTATCAGTCTGATTCTTCCGCTAAACCCTTTATCGGTGAATGTTTCGATAGCCGTTCCGACCCATTTTCCGCTTTTGTAGGCGTCGTAGACTGTCAGCGAATCGGCTGCCTGTTCTTTTTTCAGAGGATTGTTTTCCCGAACGGTATTTGCCGCTGTTTTGGTCTGTTTCAAGTTGTCGAAAGCAGGCAATACCTGCTTGATCGCCTTTTCTTTTTTAGCATTTTTTGTTTGTTCTATCGGCGTTTGCGTCAGTTGATTCACTGCGCCCAATACGCCCGCCAGCAAGCCTGAAATCAGCAACAGGCACAGCAGAATATTCTTAAAGTTCGATTGTATTTTAGCCATTCTCTCTTGTGTTTTTTTAATGATATTTCGATGTTATTATTCTTTATTTTCTTTATTGTTTGGATAACGTCGAAAACAAATATTCATTGTCTATGATTACATTTTTTTTAATGGAGAATTTTCTTTGATATTGTCTGAACTCTGATTTATCTGATTGACTGATTGACTGATTGACATGATTATTAGTGGACGAGTAGACAAGTGAACAAGTAGACAAGAGCGCAAGCGATGAGTATTGTTTTCCGCAGAATACCGCAGAGTTACGCAGAATTTTATTTATATAATCATGTCCATCAGTTAATCGACGCACGAAGCGAGAGCAGAGGCAAACTTGTTTGCTTCTGCCGAGCAAGAAGGAGAAAGGCAAAGCCAATCAGATAAATCAGAGTTCAGACAAAGGGGAAGAAAATAATCATCCGAATGCTAATTTTCAATTCTCAATTATTTTATGTACTTTTGCAACAATTCTCAATTGGGATACGGATGTTGTCCTTGTTGAATAATTCAATTACAGAAAATATATATTTGAAATACATTTTATGATAACTTTTATTTTGCAACTAAAAAATCAGTACAATATGAAATATGTTTATTTTTTCAGAACGGTTCTCTATGTAACGACCTTATCTGCCGTGTTGTCGGTGATACCGAAAACGGCTCAATCTCAATCGCGTTTTAAGAGCGAAACTTTTGTTGCGACAGCTTCAACGTCTTCTTACTATGTTTCTCCTTCGGGAAACGACAATACGGGGGACGGAACTTCTTCCAATCCATGGGCGACAGTAGGTGAAGCCATCAAGCAATCGTATCAGACAGACTCGAACGGAGGCTTCGAAATCCTTGTTGCTCCCGGCGATTATCCGGCTTTAGGCTATATCACTCAACGATTTAAGAATCCTGTTTTGGTTCGCGCTCAAACGCCATATCGATCGACTCTCAATAAGGTAAATATCACTTCGCATCGGGCAGGATATTTATTTCAGGCGAAAAACATCATCATTGCCGGATTTGAAATAGTGGGTTATCAGGATTGGCGATCACTTCCAGAACCGGAAGTCGGCAGGAATGCTTATGTGTTTCAGATTGACATGTCGGAACGCATCATCCTCGAAAACAATATCCTCCACGACAGCTACAACAACGATATCCTTAAACTCAATAATTATTCGGACAGTTGCGAAGTACGCGGGAATATTTTCTATAATCAGGAAAATGCCGGCGGTCATCAGCACATCGACGTCAATGTTGTGTACAATACGCTTATTGAGGATAATATCTTTTTCAATAATTACGAGGCTTCGGGAAGAAATGAACCTTCCATGAGCAGCAGTTCCTATATTGTTGTGAAATCGTCAGGAGTGGCAGATGCGGATGCAGACGGTCAGTCGAAAGCCAGCCGTAATATTGTTTTCAATCGGAATGTGTTTTACAATTGGCGAGGACTTCCCGACCAGTCGTTTCTGCTCTTAGGCGAAGACGGTAAACCTTTCTTTGAAGCAAATGATGTTCTGGTGGAAAACAACCTCTTTATCTCCAACACGATTAATCGGATGTCGGGCGCATGGAGTCTGAAAGGAGTAAGCAATGTTGTGTTTCGCGCCAACACCCTCAGCGGTTTTATGCAGCACAGTTGGGACAAAGACAATAATGTAACGGATGGTTATTTCGGTTATGTGGTAAGGGTAGAAGAATCAAACGCAAATAGAGGGAATCAAAACGTTACTATTGCTAATAATATTTTCACCGATCCGAGTGGTCGAATGGCTTATCTTTCAGGCGGAGGAAAGACATATTTGCCGTCTGGTTCACTTGTCAACAATTTGTATTTCAACAATGGAGTAACTATCAAAGATGCGTCGAACAATGCCTTCACCATTTCGATGGATGCAGCGCAAATTATCGCCGATCCACTTTTAGAAAAAGATTTGAGTAATGTTCCGTTTCCTGTTCTCTTGACCAATGGTACTTTACAGGGTGGTTATCAGAGCATTGAAGACGCCCGTATTGATTTGGTCAATAAATACGGGACGATTTCGTCTGCTTCTCCTGCTGTTGGAGCGGCAGCTGTTGCACAAATGCCTGAAAGAGATATTCTGTACAATTTTCGGGGAACATCCAAAGACGTCGGCGCATTTGAATTTAATACCGGCGACCTTTCTGTTTGGGATAATCCTGTTACGGAAAACGAAAACGGACTGTTGATTTATCCCAATCCGGTTGTGTCCGACTTAACATTGCAGATATGCGGAATTGATCGAAACGAAGCAATAAATGTCCGCATCTACACCGTAACTGGCAGTTTGGTATCGGAACAGCATCTTGATACGGATAAGCATACCATTTCCGTATCGACACTTCCGCAAGGCGTGTATATGCTGAAACTGACAGACAAAAATGGTGTGAGCATTCTAAAAGCGGTACGGTTTATTAAACTGTAGCGTTCTGTAATGTTTCGGCGTGAAGTTTTTTCGGTATTACTACTGTTGGAGTAATACCGATTTTACTTTTTGTTCCAATGCCGCTCCCCGTAGACCTTTGGCGATAATATATCCATTTTTATCTACAAGAATGGTAAACGGAATACCGTTAAAGCCATAAAGAGCGACTGCCGCCGACTGCCATCCTTTTAAATCGCTGACATGATTCCAAATTAAGCCGTCGGCATGAATTGCCCGCATCCAGTATTCACGATTATTATCTAAAGAAACACCCAGAATATCGAATCCATACTGTTTGTAGGTTTGATACAGACGAACGACATTCGGATTTTCTACACGACAGGGACGACACCATGACGCCCAAAAGTCAATCAACACCAATTTTCCTCTCAGTGAAGAAAGGGAAACCAAATTACCTGCCGTATCTTCCATCACTATTTCGGGAGCAGGATAGCCGACAGCAAGTTTTTTCTTCGATTCCATATCCTTATATTTCTCTTTGACAACAAAATTCTCAGGATATTTTTTCAGCAGGGTTGTTAAGACAGAATCGTGAACAGTCAGAAAATCATCAACAGGGAGGTATTCTATTAATGCTGCCGACGCATAATTCGCCGTATTTTGCAGCGCCGTATTTTGTATTTCCTGCATTTTTTGCTGTTCGATCAGTAGTTTTTCTCTTTGTTTTTGTTCTGTCGTTTTGTCCGCCGCCTGATCGATTATTGCATGTTGATCGGCATATTTCGTAAGAATTTCCTGCATGGATTTTAGCAATGTGTTTTGTTCCGAATCGGTAACTTTTGTAATTAATCCTGTAACGGCGTCTATTTCTATTTGTCCGTTATGATCGGGTTTTAATACGATTAAAACGTTTTTTCCATTGGAAAGAATAAGATAAAAGAAGCTTATATCCGATGGACTGTAAGCAAACTCAAAAGCGCCTTTTTTGTTTACGGCGACTTTCTCCAATGCGGGCGCCTGTCGAGCAAACGGATCGTGCAAAGCGACGCTGTCTCCGACAGAGCTGTTTAAAATTGTTCCTTTAATTCCTGCCTGTACGGGCAGACAACAAGCAATAGCCAATCCGGCTGTAGCGATGATATTCCAATAATTTTTCATTCTGAACATAGAATTATATGATTTGTCGCAAAGGTATAATAAATTTACAAATAATAGTCGTTTTGAAGCCAAAAAAATAGATTCGGATATTTTTTATGTCTGTATAACAAGCGTTTATGCTCTCATTATTATTGTCTTGAACTGCGATTGGTTAGTAGTGGACGAGTGAACAAGTGAACAAGAAAATGTTCTTTGTTTGCCCTGATTTTCTTTGGCTTCACCTGAAATTTATCCTTCCGAACATTGTTTTTTTCCTTTATTCGACGCAAAGACGTTACACCAAACACAGGTGAAAAGCCGTACTGCTTTTATCCAAAAGGTATACTGCTTTTACTCAAAAGCTGTACGGCTTTTACCCAAAAGCACTACGTCTTTTCATGTATTTGTCATTTTATTCATATTCAATATCTTACAAAATGCGATATAATCATCGCCTTATGTGTTTCAATTTATCTTTTAGTCATGGGTGTTTTAATCATTTTTGTATATAAATCAATATATTGTTTTGCAACAACGTTTTCGGTATAACAAACCTTTGTTTTTTTTCGTGCTTCAGGCATTAGTTTATTGTTATTTTTCAAACACCAATTAATTCCGGCTGCCAAATCTTTCGCCGATTTATATTCGGCAACATATCCGAGTACTTTATGATCAATCATTTCGGGGATTCCACCCGTATTGAATCCCACACAGGGTGTTCCGCACGACATGGCTTCCATAATGGTATTGGGCAGGTTTTCTTCTAAAGAAGGTGTTACAAATAAATCTACTGCGTTATAGAGCAATGCAATTGTCGTTTCATCTTTCAAATAGTTCATTGAATGAACAAAAACATTAATACGGGAAAGAATATCCGATTTAAGCTGACCGAAAATCACCAATTCAATATTCTTATAAATATCGGGGAATTGCCTTTTAATATATACCAATCCTTCCTGAAGATAATCAAATCCTTTTTGTTTGTCGGTAATATTTACAGCTCCAAAAAGCAACAATTGTTTATTCAATGGAAGTTTCAATTGTTTCCGTGCCTGTTCTTTCTCCATGGGTTTGAACGTAGTAATGTCTATGGGATTTGGAATAGCATATACTTTATTCCCTTGCATTAAAGGACTTTGAATTGCTTTTTTTTCTAACCATTTGCTACATCCGACAAAAGAAATATGCCTGTTTACCCATATTTTTTTCTTTTTTGAAAAAATACGGAACGACAAATCTTTCTTACGGGAAGAGTTCAAATGAAAACAGTTTCCACATTTACTTTGATAAGAAATACATTCTCGTGAATGATGACAAATACCGGTACATGCCCACATATCGTGCATTGTCCATATCATGGGTTTACCTGATAATATTAATTGTCGAATATTCTTCAGTGATAAAAATCCCTGATTTATCCAGTGTAAATGAATAATATCCGCTTCTTTTACCAAAGGGTGTTTACTAATATCTGTTCCGGTATTGGCAATGGAGACCTTAAATAAAGTCTTGTAATTAAAACGATTATGTACAAAAATCACCCACCGTTCCCACACAAAACGAATAAAATTGATTTTCTCTTTCCAGCAATTTGTGTTTATGGAAACCACATTAGGATCATTGGTTTGCTTATCGCACACCAACATTTTTGCCTCATGTCCTGCCTTGTTAAGAGCTTTCATGAGGCGATTGGCAGCTACGGCAGCTCCGCCTGTACGTTCGGATGTATTTACTATCAGGATTTTCATCTTTTTTGTAATTCGGTCAATAATTCTTCGAAAGGAATGGAAGTTACTGCAATATTTCTGTCCGAACCGTCTTTCAGAAACATCCCTATTACGGAAAAATACAAATGCAATACTCCCTGATCATCAATATATGCTGAAGGTCTGTAAGATTTTAAAT
>JAISRU010000263.1 GCA_031273515.1 Bacteroidales bacterium
TGATATTTTCTTCCGTTTTCATCAGTCTGATTAAATGCTTTATCTACATAATCTTGGTATCCATCAACATCAAAGGAATATTGGCTTTCAAAGATATTATCGTTTGATTTAGCATAGAAAAAGATTGTATCTATTTCTGTCCCGAAATGATTAGATTTATGATTTGTTTCGCCTCTTCCTGTTTTTCTTTTCCAAATAATATGATTTCTAAAATTTTGATAACCAAAAATTCTATCTAAAATCTCTACCCGAATATAAGCGTCGGCGTGCCAGTCGCAATGCAGAAAGATACTTCCTGTGGATTTCAAAATGCGATGCATCTGTTCGACACGTTCTTTAAGCCATCCTATATAATGGTCGATTCCTCCACTCCAACGGTCTTGGAAAGAACGCACTTCGCCTGCATCCCCCCAGATTACTTCGTAATTTCGATTCGAGAAAAAGGGCGGATCAAGATAGATTAAGTCTATTGTTTCGCTCTCTATGGTTTTGAGGATTTCGAGGTTGTCTCCTAATATTAATTTGTTTACCGACATATTTTCCCTGTTTTCATCAGTTTATACTTTTTATTTCCTTTATTTCCATCGACACAAAAACGCTACACCAAACGCGGGTGAAAAGCAGTATGGCTCTTATCAAAAAGCAGTACGGCTCTTACTCAAAAGCAGTACTGCTTTTACCCAAAACCTGTACGGCTTTTACCCAAAAGCAGTACGGCTTTTTATGTAGTTGTCATTTTATTTATTTTCAATGTCTTACAAATAGCGCCAACAGTGAAAAAATACGTTGATTGCCGCAAACGCTCTTGTGGTTTGTATAAAAAAGGCAATCCTCTATCAGGACTGCCTCTTCAATAATAATATATTAATTAACTAAAATATGAATTCACGAGTTGATTACTGTTTTGTGTCCAGATCAAGGATTTTTTGCTTGATTATTTCCAATTCGGAATTAAGCCCAAGTTCGGCATAGACAAGTCGCAGCATAAATAAAGTATTCCTGTCTTTGGGATCCATTTTATGAGCGTCTTCGAGATAGGGTTGAGCCTGTTTGAGCAGTTCCTGCGATTTCTCTCTTTCCTGTTCGTACAACGCATTATCTTCTATCTTATCCAATGACTGTCGTTTTTCTACAAAACTGTTATAGTAGCAATTGCCCAGATTGTAGGTCGTAATAGGGTCGTTCGGTTTTAAACTCAAGGCGCGCTTAAAATACGTTTCCGCTTCTTCATATCTTTTCTCTTTGATGAGTTCCGAACCGTAATTATTCAATAAAGTATGATTGGTCGGATCTTTTTCCAGAGCTTTGTTCATAACGCCCGTAGCCTCTTCCGATTTGCCTGCCCATGACAATACAATGGAATAAGCAACAGCATAATCGACATTGATGGTATCGCCCGACAAAAACAGTGTTTCAGTCGTTTTAAACACATTGAGCGCCCGTGTCGTATCGTTTTCCATCTTGTAAATGTTTGCCAGATGTACGTATGGAACGATATTCATCTTTGATTTTTTACGTACAAATTCGGTGAAACGGGTTTTGGCAAGGTCTGTTTTTTGTGCCATTTCGGCAGTGATGCCCGCAATGTAGATTACAAAATCCGATTTACTTGCTTTATAGGCTTTTTCTGCCATTGCGCTTGCTTCTTCGTACTTTTGTTTTTCGTAGAGTCTGATTGCATCGTTTGCCAGAAATGTAGCGCAATACTCTAATCCCTGTTCGGGTTTGGCTATCTGAAATGCCACTTCGACATTAGGATCAAGTTCAAAGGCTTTCAGATAGGCTTCAAAGGCGATTTCAGCACAATTGCTGCACAGATTTTTATACTCTTTGTCCTGCGATTTCGGATTGTCATTGGCGTCTGCCAACCGGAGATAGATATTACCGCGATACATCCATGTTTTCGCTTCATTTTTTGTAATATCGTTCAGAATTGCCTTATCAATAGCGGCTTTAGCTCTGTCGAGATAGCCGTTGGAATAGTTGTTGTAGGCATTATTGAGTTCTTTTATCTGACCGTACGAAAAAAGACTTATACTCAGTAGAATTACTGTTGTGATTATGTTTCTCATCTTCTGTAAATTTAAAAAATTATTTGTGATACGTTGACTTGGATTATTATGTTTCATAAAAACAGATTTAATTTTCGTTATCGATTGTATTATGATTGTCTTCAGGAGTATTGTTCATGTCTTCAGAAGACGACTGTTCTGCGGATGCAGCTTCCGTTTCCTGTTGAACTTCTGTATATACTGCTTCTTCTTCTACTTCTTCGGTAGGAACTTGCGTAACAGCGGCAATCACATCGCCCGCTTTCAGATTGATAAGCCTTACTCCCTGAGTTGCTCTGCCTGCTACCCGCAAATCGGAAACATTCAGACGGATAATGATGCCGCTTCGGTTGATAATCATCAAATCATCCTGATTGGTAACATTTTTGAGCGCTATCAGATTGCCTGTTTTTTCGGTTATGTTGATCGTTTTTACGCCTTTTCCGCCTCTGTTTGTTTCTCTGTAATCTTCAAAAAGAGAACGTTTACCGTAACCGTTTTCCGAAACGACAAGAATATCATCGTTGGTATCCGAGATGCAGAGCATACTCACCACGCGATCCTGTTCATTCGCCAGACGAATACCTCTTACGCCCGAAGCGTTGCGTCCCATAGGACGAACATGTTTTTCGCTGAACCGAACCGCTTTCCCCGAATACACAGCCATCATGATAACTGAATTACCGTCTGTCAGACGCGCTTCGAGCAACCGATCTCCTTCTCTGACCGTAATTGCATTGATTCCGCTCTGACGGGGACGCGAATAGGCTTTGAGGGAAGTCTTTTTGATAATTCCTTTTTCCGAACAAAGGACAATACAGTTATTGTTGATATAATCTTCGTCGGAAAGATTTTTTACATTGATAACGGCTCTAATTCGGTCGTCCTGTTCGATATTAATCAGGTTTTGGATAGCGCGACCTTTGGATATCCGACTTCCTTCGGGAACTTCAAACACCCTCAGCCAGAAACATTTCCCTTTTTCGGTAAAAAACAGCAAATAATTATGATTGGTTGCCGTGTAGAGATGTTCGATAAAATCGGCGTCGCGGGCGTCCGAACCTTTCGATCCTTTTCCGCCTCTGTTTTGAACCTTGTATTCGCTCAGATTGGTACGCTTGATGTAGCCCAGATGCGATATGGTGATAACCACATCTTCATCGGCAATGGTATCTTCGATGCGGAAATCGGTAGCGGCATATTCAATGCGACTTTTGCGTTCATCGCCGTATTTTGCTTTTATTTCGAGTAATTCTTCTTTGATAACAGCCATTCTCATGCTTTCATTAGCTAATAGACTTCTCAAATAATCAATTCGTTTAAGCAGATCTTCGTATTCGTTTTGCAGTTTTTCTCTTTCAAGTCCTGTCAGTTGACGCAGTCTCATTTCCACAATTGCAGCCGCCTGTATTTCGGAAAACTGCCATTGCTGCATCAGTCCTGTTTTTGCTTCGTCCACTGTTTTGGAGGCTCTTATCAGATGAATAATTTCATCAATCAGGTCTAATGCCTTTAAGAAACCTTCCACAATATGAAGTCTGTCTTCTGCTTTTTTCAGGTCGAATTTAGCCCGACGAATAACAACTTCGTGTCGATGATCGACAAAATGATGTATCAGTTCTTTTAGATTGAGTACCATTGGACGTCCGTGTACCAAAGCAACATTGTTGACGCTAAATGACGTCTGCAAAGGAGAATACTGATAGAGTTTATTGATCACGACATTGGTAACAGCGTCGCGTTTGAGTTCCATCACCACGCGAACGTCCCTTTTTGATTCATCTCTTATTTCGGCGATGCCTTCAATTTTACCTTCTTTGACCAGATCGGCAATTTTCTTCACCATTTCAGCCTTATTCACCTGATAGGGAACGTTAGTGATAATAATTCGTTCTCTTCCGTGGGTATGTTCGGTATTTTCCACGACAATGTCGCCGCGCATCATCACTCTTCCTCTTCCTGTCATGAGGGCGTCTCTTACGCCGTCGTATCCGTAGATGGTGCAACCTGTAGGGAAATCGGGAGCTTTGATGTATTTAAGCAATTCCTCAATCGTTATTTCTTTATTGTCGATATAAGCGATAGTCCCGTCGATTACTTCCGAAAGATTGTGAGGAGGCATATTGGTAGCCATTCCGACGGCAATCCCCGACGAACCGTTGATTAGCAGATTAGGAGCCTTTCCCGGCAACACGGTTGGTTCGGACAAAGAATCATCAAAATTAAGTTGCATATCGACCGTATCTTTACCGATATCTTCGAGCATTTCTTCAGCGAGTTTTTTCATACGCGCTTCCGTATAACGCATTGCCGCAGGAGAATCTCCGTCGATAGAACCAAAATTACCTTGTCCGTCGACCAAAGGATATCTTAACGACCAGTCCTGCGCCATACGAACCATAGCGTCATACACTGCGGTATCGCCATGAGGATGATATTTCCCAAGAACTTCCCCTACAATTCTCGCCGATTTCTTTGTTGGTTTGTCCGACACGATACCCATGTCGTACATTGCATATAAAATTCGTCTATGGACAGGTTTAAATCCATCTCTGACATCGGGTAATGCACGCGAAACAATCACAGACATAGAATAATCTATATAAGCTGCTTTCATTTGTTCCTCGATATTTACCGCTATTATCTTTCCGCCTTCTGTCATATTTTTACTTAGAGATATAAAATTTCGTACATTAAAGTTTTCAAAAACAATATATTAAAGTCCCCAAAAACAATCTGCGAAGATACTAAAAAAAGTAATATAAATCGACTTTCTCTGCAATTTATTTCATATTTTTCTGCCTCAGCGTTCTGTCTCTTCCCTCTAATCGCTTAAAGATAAAGATTTTCCGTCATGC
>JAISRU010000063.1 GCA_031273515.1 Bacteroidales bacterium
GCGAAAAGTTTGAACAATGCTTTTATTTACGATTGTTTACGTATTCTAAAGAAAGGAGAAAAGGATGAAAAATAAACAGTTATTAATCATTGCCTTGTTGGTTTTATTTTCTTTTTCTGTTGCAAGGTCGCAAAACAGCGGGGCGTTTATGGGCAGACGGGTATTGTTCACTTTTAGTACATCTTTGTCGCCTGCGTGGAAGAAAGCTAATTTTTTCGACAACAGCAAACATTGGGGGAAATACTATGCTTTCAACTATTGTTTGTCTCCCGAAATAGAAGTAATCGCATGGAAAAAAGGAACAGCAGGAGTTGCTTATCACCATTTCAAAACCAAGGTTGAGTACGATTACGTCGTGGACAACGGACTTGTTACCACAACGACAACCGATGGACCTGTTAGCACAACGATAACGACAACCGACATATTCGGACAAAGCGATGTCAGTAAATTAACGGTTAATGGATTTGGCATATTTTACAAACAGTATGTCGGTGGGAAGTCGCGCGCTCCTTTGGGGAGTTATTGCAAACTCCAGTTCGATGGTTTTTTCTATGCTTCTCAGATGTATGTTCCTGTAGAGTACTCAGTCAAAGGCAAGCTCTTTGCGACAAAGTTTGAATTTGGTCATGACTTTCTTTTTTTCGATCGTCTGAAAATTTCTACCGCATTCTCTTTGGGAGTTGCTTATTACAAATGGCTTGGGGATACGTTTATCTATTACAACGGAGGAACAAATACTCCGGACGAAAGTATGAAGCGTGCAATACAACAAAATATACGCGATCGCATATTCAGTCATTATTATCTCGGCTTTATCATGTCTGTCGGGTTGTTGAGCTTCTGAAGACGTGATTATTGTCTTGAACTGTGATTTATATGATTAACTGATTAACATGATTATGAGTGGACGAGTAGACAAGTGAACAAGTGGACAAGAGCGCAAGTGACGATTATTGTTTTCCGCAGAATCGACGCACGAAGCGAGAGCAGAGGCAAACTTGTTTGGCTATGCCGAGCAAGAAGGAGAAAGGAGAAGCCAATCCAGAATACTCTCGCGTAAGCCTAATTTTCAATTAGATTTAACCTCATTTCCACCTGATTTTCTTAACAAAACAACCGCAGTAGCCAATGAGTTCGCACAAAACCCAAAACCTCATTACCTCATTTATCTTACAAAACACAATATAATCATCTCATTGTGTGTCCAAATTGATCTATTGTATTTTCATATGTCTATAATTTCTATTTTCTTTATTATCAACGTCATTGTGAGTCCCCACCCTGCCGACGTGTCGTCAGGAAAAAAAGAAGGATGACGTGGGATTGCATTGCTGTAACAGTCCTGTCCCGTCAGGGACAATATGTTGGTAGAAGAAATGCACACCTTTATTATTCGACCTCGAAGAGGTCAAATGTTTATAGAAGAAATGTCTTCCTCTATTATGCGACCCCTTCGGGGTCGCATTGAAACACACCCATTTGTTTCTATAAACATACGATGTCTTCGACATCAATTCCATCCCTGCGGGATTTTTTACGCTTGCGATAATCTGAAACACACCCCACATTTCGTCCTTGACGGGATGGCGGCGGGTATTTGACATTCCGTTTTCTACCAACACATTGTCCCTTACGGGACAAGCGAAAGCATTTTCACCTGCTGTTTCATCTATTCGCTTCAAATTTCTTTCTGCTTGCCGCTATTTCTTTGCCACATTTTTTTAATCATCGATGAATGAGCCTGTTTTTTTGCCCTCATGACACAAATATTTATATCTGTTTATCAGTAAGTTACATATTTATTTTTGTTTTATTTGCATTTATTTTATTTTATTTGCATTTCGTATTGCATTTTAATGTATCTTTGTAAAAAATTATAAAACATAAACAAACGTAAATGTGTTTTTAAATTATTAACTTAAATAACAAACCGAAATGAAAAGAGTATCAATGACATTAGTGTTTACAGCATGTATTAGCTGTTTGGGTGGATTTGCCCAGAACCAAATCCGTAACGGAAATTTTGAACAATGGGATAGCGTGGGACTCGCTACCGAAGAACCTTCTCATTGGAATTCCTTTAAATCAGCATCAGGAAGTCTTGCCGATTCTGCTGTGCAGCAAATAAAACAAAGTACGCAAACGCACAGCGCTGGAGGACAATATTGTGCAATGATTTGGGCAAGACCTGTATCAAGTATCGTCGTAAACGGCGTAGTCACGACGGGACAAGTAAATTTAGGGTCTCTGACCGCAGCAGACACTACAAATTACTACGTAACCCGACCCGGTGATGATAATTTTAGCGCTCCTTTAACGAAAAAGCCTGATTCGATTGCTTTTTGGGCGCGGTTTTCATGCCCGGATCCAAGTCAAACAGCAGCGATAAACGCTACTGTTCATACAAATAACGAATTTCGAGAACCGTTGGGAAATTCAAGTTATGTAGTAGCAAGGGCGAGTCAAACTTTCACACAAGGGGACTGGACTAAATTTGTCGTGCCTTTCACGTCTGTTTCAAACCAGAAGCCTGCCTTTATATTGGTTTCGTTTACAACCAATGCAATACCGGGTGTGGGAAGCGTTCAGGATACGCTCTGGATTGACGATGTTGAATTGCTTTATATCCCAAAAGAAAAGCTGAGTTCTATCAAATTAGACAACGTTGATTTGCCGGGTTTTTCTGCCGACAGCAACGACTACATCGTAAATTTAGATTCTTGCGGTTTCCCAGTCGTAACGGCAACGCCTGCGGATACAAATGCCACAGTAACTGTTGTTCAGCCGACTGCTGCCACAAAACAGGCAGTCATAACAGTTAAAAATGGAACAAACACCCTTACGGAGAACATCTATACTGTTTCTTTCACTACGCCTGCCCCGACTATCGATACGCTGTATGATGTTACAGGCAATATTTATACCGATACATTAAAAGGAGTGAATGGCTGCGACAGTATAATCGTACATCTTAAAGTGAGGAAAAAACTAAGTTCTATTGAGTTGGACGGCGTTGCTTTGTCCGGATTTTCTCCCGACACCAACGACTATACCGTAAATTTGGATTCCTGTAACTTCCCGACAGTAACGGCAAAAGCCGCAGATACAAATGCAACGGTAACGATTGTTCAGGCAACTACTGCCACAAAACAAGCAGTTATAACAATAAACGGAACGGACAGTACTTCAGAGAATAGGTATACTGTTTCTTTTATTACGCCTGCCCCCACCATCGACACGCTCTATGATGCTACAGGCAGCGCTTATATCGATACACTAAAGGGAGTGAATGGATGCGACAGTATTATTGTACATCTTAAAGTGAGAGCAAAACTGAATTCTATCAAATTAGATGGCGTTGATTTGGTCGGTTTTTCTGCCGACACCAACAACTATACCGTACAATTAGACTCCTGTACTTTCCCGACAGTATCGGCAACGTCCGCAGATACAAATGCAACGGTAACTGTTGTTCAGGCAACTGCTGTCACGAAACAGGCAGTCATAACGGTCATAACAGGGACGGACAGTGAAACGGAAAATAAATATACTGTTACTTTCACTACGCCTGCTCCTACCATCGACACACTCTATGATGCGACAGGCGGCGCTTATACCGATACATTGAAAGGAGTGAATAAATGCGACAGTATCATTGTACATCTTCCTCCGGTAGGCATTGTTCCGATTGGCTTAAATCAGAATGCGGTTTCGGTGTATCCAAATCCTGCGGAATCGTTTATTTACATCAATTCATCTTATCGAATTACCGATATTGAATTGTATGACATGGTAGGACGATTGGTAAGAAAAGAAAGCAATGTCGGACAAAATCAACTAAAACTAAATCTGGACAGTCTGACAAAAGGTGTTTATTCGATCAGAGTTATCACAGAGAAAGGGATAATCAGTAAAAAAGTAGTTTTGCACTAAAAGGTTTCATGTAATGTTGTATTAAGATAAGTCGACTTCGGTCGGCTTATCTTTTTTTGTGCTGTTCGGTCTTGTCCATTACATGATTATTTTTACTCGTCATTGCTTTTATTTTCACGTCATTGTCAGTCCCCACCCTGACGACCCTGCACAGCGTCATTCGATAAAACACTGACCGTGGAGTGAACTTATGCTGTAATATACGTCAGCAATATACTATGGTATACGCCAGACGTATACTATGCTATACGTCGGACGTATACTATGCTATACGTCGGACGTATACTATGGCATACGGTCGGCGGATATATTTGTTCTGCGGCTAACGTTCTTTTAAATTAAAATTGTCTTGAACTGTGATTTATCTGATTTATGTGATTAATATGATTGCCTGCGGACAATTATTTTTAGCACACAGATTTTTATTTCCCGCAGAGTTACGCAGAAATTACATAGATATCCACAGAGAAAATCCTGCTAATCCTTAAATCCTGTAAATCTTGATTCAGACAAAGGGAAGGCATGAGGGAAGACAATAATCGTCCGCAGACAATTATCAATTATCAATTTTCAATTTTCAATTAAATAATGCTATCTTTGCCGATGAGTTTATTTTTCTCTGTTTCTAACTAATTATATTCACATGAGAAAATCAGTTTATTTAATGGCGCTTTGTCTGTTTG
>JAISRU010000067.1 GCA_031273515.1 Bacteroidales bacterium
TTTCTGAATTAGCAGGATTAAGGATTATGTTTTCCCACGAATACTTAGACCTGCTTCCATATAAATAACAGTATATCTTCATTTTTAAGGTGCAATTTAAGGTGCAATTTAAAGTGCAATTGTTTTCAATCGGTTCATATCTCATATAGCATTACGAGTAACATCATCACTAAGAAATTCATCAAGGGGATGCGTTATATTAGCGCTAACTTTCCAATAGCCGTTTCTTCGCGCCCCTATTCGTTCTAAAATACCTGATCTTTTCAAAGACTGTATCGCATATTTTATTGTTCGCTGACTTAATCCAATCATGTCGACCATTTCATTTACAGTTATTTTTGGATTCAGGTTTATTAAATCTACGATTTGTTTCTGTTTTTCATTTATCGGTTCATCAGGCAATTTTGCAGTTTCTTCAACGTGTCTGTTATCACGAATATGAAAAGATATTGTAAAAGTTCGTTGAGTGATAATAAACTCCGGTTCCGGCAGCTTGTCCTCTATACACAGTTTAATAATTCGTTCAATGCCGCGTCCCCATGCTTCAATTTGTCCGGATCGAAACATGACGCCTGCAATTAATGGATTAATGGATACTGATTTATGAGCGCTTACCAATTTCGATAATGTTGTTCCTTCGGGTAAACGACAGTCGTTGGCAATAGTAACTCGATCGTTATAAACGCGAATTTGAATGGGACTGCCGGTTGAATAATCGCGATGTACAAGTGCGTTCATTACCGCTTCCCGTAAGGCAGCACGGGGCATAGGATAATTATCAATCCGCTGTAAACCTGTGTAATGGATGTGTCCAATAAAATATTTGGTGAAAATTATTTCCATCACTTTGTCCGCCATACCCACAAGCGCTCCATTGAGTTCGTCCTGATACAAAATTTCGGTATCGTCGGCAAAATAACCAATTTTAATATATGCGCCAATACACCAACGTTGCGGAGTCTGGTGAAAAGCGAGAATAGCGGCAAGCAACAAATATCCGTTTTCAGTTAAATTTAAAGCATGTAGAAGTTCCTCGTCGCTAATTGCAACGTCTTCTTCTGCTAATCGTTTGCTCGCCACCGCCTTTTTTCGGAAAAGATCAAAAGCATCATGCCAAAAGTCGCCAATAGAGACATGTGGAAGCGGCTTAGCATCGTGAGTGCGTCCGTATTTTTCCAATAACATTGCATCAAGTGCGTATCCTGACAACTCTTGATTGGTACTGCCCGAACGAAGATAATATTTACCACGATAACTGATAGCATTAGGATGTGAGGGAACATTGATTTCAATAAAATCTAATGCATCTTCAGACTTCAAATTGATATCAACAACAATGCCCATTGTGGAGCGAATTTTATTGGGTAAATTCTCCAATAATTTTTTGGCGTCGGTTATACCAATAATTTCTCCATTGTCATTTTTTCCAATCACAAGTGTACCTCCATGCGCATTAGCAAATCCGCAAATCCATTTCAGGTATTCATCGTGCCATGTTTCTTTCCATTCCAATACTTGATTTTCCATACACTTAAAGTCTAAATGTTGTTTGTAATCCATTATACATGCAAGGGAACCGATTGTCAAAAGTTGATTTACATCCTGATAATCATCTTCTATGCTTCGGATTTTTTCCGCGGCGACGTGTTAATCACATTGCGAGCGCTTTTATAGCGACTTACAAAGTCGGGATGCGTCTGTTTGAAGATCCCGATCAATTTGTCGATTTTGTCGAACAGCACGGAATTTGCAGCGGCAAAGAGATATACAAGATTTTCCGTATGTTGTTTCCGTTCCGTAATGCTCATACGCGGAGAAACTATCTGCGTTTCGTATGCGACTATGGCTTGATTTAAAGCATCAATATCGGTTCGGGAAATTCCAAATTCCTCAAGTTCCGACGCATGTGCAGAAGATTCTGATGCAATCTCTTTGGTTTTGGCAAGCAGATCGTTGTTGTGCATTCTGTACAGCATGTGCTTGTTGACGGATACTTTGAACTGTAAATTGTTGTTGCCTTGCGTAAAAGCATATACATAGAGCGCCCCTGCTATTCGGACGCTTTGTTCAACCAAAAGGTTCTCTGCGTTATTTTTATCTTGGGTTGTACCCTTGACCATTACGCTCGACTGCTGCTGCTCCGTCTGACGAATAGTAGAAACAATATCCGTCAATTCATCAATAGACCTTCTAAAAAAAGGCACTTTTCCGTAAACCGGTTCAAATTCTTTGCATGTATCCAGCACTGTCTGGTACATATTTAATTTGGAATGTTGTTTATCTGTCATGATCTATTTCCTTTTAGTGATTACTTAAATTTATTTAATCTTTGAAGTTGCAAAGGTAATTATTTTTTTTGACAAATAAAAAGAAATCTCAATAATTTTTTTGTCTGATAAAAACATTTTCTTGAATGTGTTGTTCCCCAAATATTTAATTCTAAAATATCTTTCTCTGTCAGCTGCGGATTCGGGTCTCTCGGCTGCGCACTCGTGTCTGTCAGCTGCGCACTCGGGTCTGTCAGGAGCGCACTCGGGTCTGTCAGCTGCGCATTCGGGTCTGTCGGTTGCACATTCGGGTCTGTCGGTAGCGGACTCGGGTCTGTCAGCTGCGCACTCGGGTCTGTCAGCTGCGCACTCGGGTCTGTCAGCTGCGCACTCGGGTCTGTCAGCAGCGGATTCGTGTCTGTCAGCAGCGGATTCGTGTCTGTCAGCAGCGGACTCGTGTCTGTCAGTAGCGGACTCGTGTCAGGTGGGAGCGCAGTCGTTTATTTTTCAAAATCAACATCTACTTCGGGAGTAACTTTTACGCCTTCATAGCGGATTTCTACCCCCATGCGATAGGTGACGGTCAAGAAAATAGCGCCATCCCTGTCGTATTGATAGGTGTTTCCATTGAGCAGTCCATTGATATAGGTATATTCCGCTTGCTTTACCGAATTGTCCCAATAAAACAAAGAAAGTCCGTCGAGTTCATTATTGAAATACGACTCCGAACGTTTGAGTCTTCCGTTGGGATAATAGGTCTTCCAGACGCCGTCTTTTTTTCCTTCAAGATAGTTTCCTTCTATCAACACACTGTCGTTACGGTATATCCAGCGACCTTCTTCTTCTCCTTCCGCATACATGCCAGCCTCCAAAGTGTCTCCTTCGACCGACAACGTAAACGCTTCTCCGTCCAACAAACCTGCTGCATAATTCTCTATCGACAGTACCTCGCCATCGGGATAATACCATATCCATTCTCCGTCTTTTTGACCTTTGCGGGTATAGTTGCCGGTGATTTCAATTTTTCCGTTCTCAAAATAGTATTTCCATTTTCCGAAAGGCTTAGAATCAATGTATTTCCCTGTTGCGCGTAATTCTCCTGTTTCGTAAAACTCTTTCCATTCGCCTTGTTTTTTGCCGTCATCATCGACAATGCCCTCACCCATCAGTATGCCGTCGCGAAACATATAGCTTTTAATTACAGCCCCTTCCGGAGAATATTCCCGTCGAATACCGTCGGGAGTCCCTTTATAAAAATAAGCAATGGTTCTTATCTGTCCATTGGGATGATAATCGACCTGACGTTCCAAGTGTTTTGTTTCTTTGGCGTCTTCAATCAGAATATCGTTTTCCCATTTCTCGATCTTTAAAAAAGAACCGTTTACATCATAGTATTTGAAAAAACCGTTTTTCGTGTTGTTTTGATAATATCCTTCAAGCATTAAATTGCCGTTTTCCCAAAAGAATTTCCAGCTTCCCTGTTTCATTCCATTGCGGTCGGTACGATTGATATATTCTCTTTTTACCATATATCCGTCCTGATAGAGAATTGTTCCTGTGATATTTCCGAGCGTATCATAGAGTTTGGCAAGTCCGTTTTCTTTGCCGTTTTCGTATGGAAGGGTTCTGATTACATGTCCCGAATAAGACAACCATTGAGCGACTCCTTTAATCGTATCATCTTCATAATTATATTCTTCGATTGCTTCATTGGTATAGATACGGTTTAGTCCGTGCCGCAGTCCTGCCCGATAGCTTATTTCCGACTGAACAGTCCCCTGTACAGTATAGAACTTCCATAGACTGTCCAATAGAAAGGACTTCCGATTGCCTTCCGCCCGAAGAATACCGTTGGGATAATACGATTTCCAGTATCCGTCCGGTTGATCTCCTCTCATCCAGCCTTCGCTTGAAACGACACTGTCGGAATAATAAAACCTGACATAACGCAGATTGTCTTCCTGTTGAGAATAACAATAAGACGTCCACAGACAAAATAAACCGATAAGAAAAAAACAATTCCGCATTGTATAATGACTTATTTTTTTTATCTAACGCTCTTCGTCGGTTATTATTATTAGAGACGAGTGAACAAGTGGACAAGTGAACGAGTGAACAAGAGCGCAAAGCGACGAAGAATTGTTTCCTGCAGAATATTTGTTCGTAATCTTTCTCGTTCACTTGTTTTCTCGTTCACTAATAAATCACAGTTCAAGACAAAGTAATAGAATGAGTTACAGTGTTGTTGAAAAAAATATTTGCAGAAAGTTCAATAATCTGCGAATTACTTTCTATTTTTTTGTACCTTTGCAACTTTATTTTTCAGAGCTAAAAACATAAAAATTAAAAAATGAATAAAACAAAGTATGTGTATACTTTCGGCGGAAAGAACGCCGAAGGCAGAGCCAATATGAAAAACTTATTGGGAGGAAAAGGCGCTAACTTAGCGGAAATGTGTCTTTTAGGATTACCCGTCCCCGCAGGACTGACTATCACAACAGAATGTTGTACATCCTATTATGCAAACAACTGTCAGTTGCCCGACACGCTTATGGACGAAGTGTGGCAAGCCATGAATAAAGTGGAAACAATCATGGGACTTAAATACGGGGATACCGAAAATCCTCTGTTATTGTCATGTCGTTCGGGTGCGCGCAGTTCCATGCCCGGCATGATGGATACCGTGTTGAATATCGGATTGAGTTCTAAAACTATTCAGGGATTGATTCAGAAAACCAACAATCCCCGTTTTGTGTACGATTCCTACCGCAGACTGATTATGATGTATGCCGACGTTGTCATGGAAAAGTCGGAAGGATTAGAACCGGCAGAAGGTAAAGGTATCCGTAAAATCTTAGACGAAATGCTCGATGCATTCAAACATGACAAAGGCTATGCGTCGGATACGGAAATGACCGCAGATGAATTACTTGAATTGTCAAACCGGTTTAAAGTGAAAATCAAAGAAACACTTGGAACTGAATTTCCCGACGACGCAAAACTGCAATTGGAAGGCAGTATCAAGGCGGTATTCAAAAGCTGGAACGGAAAAAAAGCTATTTCCTACAGAAGAATAGAAGGTATTCCCGACGATTGGGGTACGGCAGTGAATGTGCAGACAATGGTCTTCGGTAATATGGGCGATAATTCTGCTACGGGCGTTGCTTTCACCCGTAATCCTGCAACAGGAGAAAATCAATTCTATGGCGAATGGCTCATTAACGCACAGGGAGAAGATGTTGTTGCCGGTATCCGCACGCCAAATCCTCTGAACGACGCTACTAAAAACGAGCAAAACAAACATCTGCATTCCATGCAGGAATTAATGCCCGAAACGTATAAAGAATTGGATGCTATCCGTCTGACATTGGAAGAAAATTATCGGGATATGTTGGATATCGAATTTACTATTCAGGAAAACAAATTGTATATGCTGCAATGTCGGGTAGGAAAACGGACCGGTTTAGCCGCATTGAATATGGCGCTGGATATGAAAAACGAAGGACTTATTTCCGAAAGCGAAGCAGTAACAAGACTTACTGCCGATCAGTTAGACGAACTGCTTCATCCGATATTGGATGCTGTGGATGAGAAAAAACACAGTATTATTGCTAAAGGACTTCCTGCAGGACCCGGCGGAGCTGTCGGCGTTATCGCTCTGACAAGCGAAAAAGCAAAAGAATACAGAGCTAAACATATCAACAATATTCTTGTCAGAGAAGAAACTAATCCTGAAGACGTGGAAGGCATGCGCGCCGCCGACGGCATCCTGACTGCACGCGGAGGTATGACTTCCCATGCGGCTCTGGTTGCTCGCGGATGGGGTAAATGCTGTATCGTTGGATGCGACGACGTCCATATCAATCTTTTTGCCAATGAAATCACGATTAACGGTAAGAAATACAAAGAAGGCGACGTCCTAAGTCTGAATGGAACAAAAGGATGGGTTTACGATGCGGAAATCAAAATGATTAAAGCAACGGAGAACCAACGTTTTCAGGGATTTATGTCGATAGTGGATAAATATGCTACGGTATCTGTCCGCGCCAATGCCGATACGCCCGAAGATGCTCAAAATGCGCTTAATTTTGGAGCGCAGGGGATTGGATTATTCCGTATCGAACACATGTTTTATGGCAAAAACAGCGAAGAACCTCTGTCTAAACTGCGGAATATGATTTTGGCGGCAGACGAAAAAGAACGCGTTGCCGCTTTGAACGAACTCGAACCTTATATCCGTGAATCGGCAAAAGGTACTTTGAAAGTGATGAACGGAAAACCGGTAACATTTCGTCTGATGGACCCTCCTTTGCATGAATTTGTCCCGCAAACGGAAGACAAACAAATGGAGCTGGCAAAAGAAAAAGGATTATCCTTTGAAACAATCAAAGAACGTATCGACGCTCTGCATGAAGTAAATCCGATGATGGGACTTCGTGGTGTTCGTCTGGGTATTATTTATCCGGAAATCACGCAATCTCAGTTCAGAGCTTTGTTTCAGGCTGCCGTAGAACTGAAACAGGAAGGATTTGATCCTCATTTGGAAATCATGATACCTTTGACCGTTTCCGTAGCCGAACTAAAACATCAGAAACAAATAGCAGACCAAGTTCAACAGGAAATTGAAATGAAGTCGGGCGTAAAAATCGACTATCTATACGGTACGATGATTGAAGTTCCTCGTGCTGCTTTGGTTGCCGAAGAAATCGCATCGGTTGCAGAGTTTTTCTCTTTCGGTACAAACGATTTAACGCAAATGACGTTTGGATTTTCGCGCGATGATGTAAATGCTATTATCCACACCTATACGCAGAAAGAAATTCTGCCTGCCGATCCTTTCAATACCTTGGATCAACAAGGCGTAGGACAATTGGTGAAACTTGGCGCAGCCAACGGACGCAAAACCCGTCCTCTTTTGAAAGTAGGCGTTTGTGGCGAACATGGCGGCGATCCCGCTTCTGTTGAATTTTTCTGTAAGGAAGGATTTAATTATGTATCCTGTTCTCCGTTTCGAGTGCCTGTTGCTCGCTTGTCGGTAGCTCAGACTGCTATTAAAATCAATTCGAAACATCAGGAGCAATAAAGACAGCAAGAATTGTTCATAAAATATTATTATACATAAAATATTGTTTATGAGAGGCTATCGCAGCCTCTCTTTTTCTTCTTTTGTTTGGAAAGGAATAAA
>JAISRU010000162.1 GCA_031273515.1 Bacteroidales bacterium
CGACGCCTCCGACAATAATCATCGGGGTGGAGAGGTAATTGATAATTGATAATTGATAATTGATAATGGATAATTGATAATTGATAATGGATAATTGATAATTGATAATTGATAATTGATAATTGATAATGGATAATGGATAATGGATAATGGACAATGGATAATGCCATTCGGACGCAAATACCCACGTCGTCATTGCGAGGAGCGAAGCGACGTGGCAATCCAGAGTCCTCGTTTGTAATCTCCTTTGTCCATCCTTTGTGTTTACGGATTTTCTGGATTGGCTGCGCCTTCCTCCTTGCGGTTCGGCATAGTCAAACAAGTTTGCCTCTGCGCTCACTCGCTGCGTCGGTTGCCGCACTCCGCTTCGCTACGTTCGCAATGACGGGTGCAGACGAGAATCATGTCAATCAGTTAATCAGATGGTTATTGAGCGTAGCCGAAATATAAATCAGAGTTCAGACAATAGCGAGGACAATCCTCTTCCGCAGGCATTATCAATTTTCAATTATCAATTATCAATTGTCAATTAGGTTTCCTGTGAGGGTTGCGCTTGTACAGGACGTGATTCTCACGCTGACATATTCTCCTTTGGAGCAGCTTCCTCTGGGAAAGACAACTACTTTGTTTTGGCTGTTCCTGCCGAAAAAATGTTCTTCCGACCGCTTCGATGTACCTTCTGCCAAGACTTCCATTGTTTTTCCGACATCCTTCAGATTGCTTTTTCCGGATAATTCCTGTTGCAATGTAATGATTTCGGTCAGCCGTCTTGCTTTGACCTCTTCAGGGACGGTGTCTGCTTTTGTGTTGGCGGATCTTGTCCCTTCCCGTTCGGAATATTTAAACATATAAGCGTAATCGAATGAAACAGTTTGCATCAACGTCAACGTATCCTGATGCTCTTCTTCGGTTTCGTCGCAATAACCGGTAATGAAATCGGTACTGATGCTGCATTCCGGCATGTATTTGCGAATGCTCGCAATTCGGTCGAGATACCATCGACGGGTATATTTTCTATTCATTGCTTTCAACACCCTGTCGTTGCCCGATTGCGCCGGAAGATGAATGCTTTTGCAAATGTTAGAACAGGACGACATTACCTCTAATAATTCGTCCGAAAGATCCTTCGGATGCGAAGTCGCAAAACGAATGCGCAACAAAGGATTTATCTCGGCAACAGATTTCATCAGTCTGGCAAAATTGACTCCGTCGCAACAATAAGAATTTACATTCTGACCCAATAAAGTAACTTCTCTGTATCCTTTCTCAAACAGAGACAACGCTTCGTTGATAATAGTCTGCGGATTGCGACTTCGTTCTCTCCCGCGTGTATACGGAACAACACAATAAGAACAGTAATTGTTGCATCCCCGCATAATGGATATAAATGCCGATATTCCGTTGGTATCGTAACGTATGGGATGTATGTCGTCATACGTTTCTGTTTCCGACAGTAAGACATTGATATTGACTCGACTTTCTTTCTTCAGCAGTGTCGGCAGACTGCGATAGGCATCGGGACCAACCACCAAATCCACGCTTCCTGTCTTAAAAAGTTCTTCCTTAATTCGCTCTGCCATACAACCGATTATTCCAATCTGCAACCGACTGTTGTTCTTCCTGAGCGCATTTAATTCCGAAAGTCGATTCAATACCCGTTGTTCCGCATGTTCGCGTATCGAACAGGTATTAATCAGTATCAAATCCGCTTCTGTTGCCTTGTCAATCACGTCATAATCGTCAGAAAGAACAGAGGCAACAATCTCACTGTCCGAAAAATTCATCTGACAACCATAAGTTTCGATATATAATTTCCCTTTATTCACTGTACTGTAAAATTTTTGCAAAAATACAATTCTTTTCTTACATATAAAACTGTTTGTTGATTTAAACCTTCTAACGAAATCCCCGATTATTTTACGGATATAATAAATGTCGATTTTTCCGTTAGGAATTAAAAGAAAACAAAACGATTTAATTTGTATCTATGAGAACCAATAAAATATTCATCCTGTTTGTTTTACTTGTCTTGACATCGAGAACATCAGGACTAAATATAAAAGTAAGATTATTATCCGAACACTTATTTTCCACAGTGGATGTAAATGTTGTTTCGGGCGCATATTCCGTATTGTGTGATAACAAAAAAGTGTTTCCAACCGATTTAACCGCCGGTTCGGCAATAACCATAACCCGTTTTGAAGGAAAAATTCGCATGGAAAAAGGATTGGAATTGATTGGTTTCTTTTCGGAGATAGAATTTATCGGCACAAAATACAACAATGTGTTCTCTTTGAAAACAGCCAATCTTACCAAAGAACGAATATACGAAGATAATCTGCAAATCGTGTTATTAGCTTCCGAATTATCGTTGGTCAATACAATCGGATTAGAAAAATACATAGCAGGCGTGGTACAGTCGGAAGTTTTCGGCAGTTCGAACGAGGTGGAGTTTTTTAAGATACAATCTATTGCATCGCGGACTTATTGTCTGGCAAACTTAAATCGTCATTTACCGCAGGGCTATAATCTGTGCGACGGCACGCATTGTCAGGCATATAAAGGCAGATGTACGCAGGCAGATATCCTCAGAGCTACCTACGAAAGTTTTAGCGATGTGGTTGTCGACAGTTCCAATCGCTTGATTTCAACGGCGTATCACTCCAATAGCGGAGGGATGACAGAATCGGCAGGAAATATCTGGCAGAAAGATATTTCTTATCTGCAATCGGTTAGAGATACGTTCAGCATAGGCGCCCGTAATTATCAATGGGAAAAGGTTATCCCGAAGAAACAATGGATTGGTTATTTTATTGCCGGATTTGGTTCAAAATACGCACAACCCGAATATCAGGCAAAGATACTGAATTTTGAACAGGAGCAGCGTATCGCCAAATGGATCATAGACGTCGATACGATTGAAACAAAAGATATACGGACTTTCTTTAAATTGCGTTCTTCTTATTTTTCCGTGCAGACCAAGGGTGAAAACGTCTATTTAAAAGGAAAAGGATACGGACACGGCGTAGGACTTAGTCAGGAAGGAGCTATCGAAATGGTGAAACAGGGTTACAGTCCGGCAGAAATTTTCCGGTTTTACTATCAGGATGTCCGCGTGATCAAATATACGGAGATTATTGATTTCTGACAAAGTCGAAAGAGATTTGTAGCGGGAACGAGAATTGAACTCGTGACCTCCGGGTTATGAATCCGACGCTCTAACCAACTGAGCTATCCCGCCAAAAATCAGAAATGCAAAGATACAAAAAAATAATTGATAATTGAGAATTGA
>JAISRU010000237.1 GCA_031273515.1 Bacteroidales bacterium
GTCGCTTTGCGCCATTAAGCATTAATCATTAACCATTCTCAATTAATTTATTATATCTTTGCAGATTACAGATTTAGTCTGTAGAAACAGTCTAACTTATTTTTAACGATTGATTTATGGATATAAAAGAAAAGGATAGCAAATTGCAAAAACCGAAATCAGGATTGAATTTTATTGAGGCAATGGTGGAAGAATATCTGTCTTCCGGCAAAAACGGTTCGTTGATCTACACCCGTTTTCCACCCGAACCGAATGGATATTTGCATATTGGTCATGCAAAAGCAATCTGTCTGAACTTCGGACTGAAAGAAAAGTACAACGGAAAATGTAATTTACGCTTTGACGATACAAATCCGGTAAAAGAAGATACCGAATATGTGGATGCGATCAAAGAAGACATTCGTTGGTTAGGATTTAATTGGGACGCCGAATTTTATGCTTCCGATTATTTTGAACAGCTTTATCTGTGGGCGGAGGAACTGATTAAACAGGGAAAAGCCTACGTGGATGATTCTAATCAGGAGCAAATCAGCAAAATGAGGGCTGTTCCGACAGAAGCAGGAATAGAAAGTCCGAACAGAAACAGAAGCGTGGAAGAAAATTTAACTTTGTTTCGGCAAATGCGTAACGGGGACTTTCCCAATGGAGCTTGTGTTTTGCGGGCTAAAATAGATATGGCATCTTCCAATATGCATCTACGCGACCCCGTGATGTATCGTATTTTGCATGTCGAACATCACCGGACAGGAGCAAAATGGCATATTTATCCCATGTATGATTATGCGCATGGTCAAAGCGATTCGATAGAGGGAATTACACATTCTATCTGCACGTTGGAGTTTGAAGTGCATCGTCCTTTGTACGACTGGTTTTGCGAAGCGTTGAAAATTCATCACCCGCAACAAATTGAATTTGCTCGACTCAATCTTACTTATACCGTGATGAGTAAACGAAAATTGCTGCAATTGGTACAGGAAAATCATGTTTCGGGCTGGGACGACCCCCGTATGCCTACTATTTGCGGTTACCGTCGCAGGGGATATACGCCGGAAGCAATACGTAATTTTGCGGAAATGATAGGGGTCGCCAAACGGGATAATGTGATTGATGTTTCGTTGTTAGAGTTTTGTATTCGTACCGATCTGAATAAAAAGTCTCCCAGAACAATGGCTGTACTCAATCCCGTTAAACTGATTATTGACAATTATCCTTCGGATCAGGAAGAATACATGGACGCCGTTAATAATCCCGAAGATGAAACTATGGGACGACGCAAAATAGCTTTTACACGTGAACTCTGGATCGAACGTGAAGATTTCATGGAAAATCCGCCGAATAAGTTTTTCCGTTTATATCCGGGGGGGGAAGTCCGACTTAAATATGCTTACATTATTCGCTGTGATGCTGTTGTGAAAGATAATAATGGTACTGTGATGGAAATTCACTGCACTTATTTTCCCGAAACAAAAAGCGGTATGTCGGAAAGCAATCGGAAAGTAAAAGGAACTATTCATTGGGTGTCGTCGAAATATGCCCGTCGAGCGGAAGTACGTCTGTTCGACCGTCTGTTTTCCGTACCTGATCCGGATGAAACTCAAGAAGGAAAAACATTTTTGGATAATCTTAATCCCACTTCCTTAGAGATAAAAGAATCCTTTATAGAACCTTCACTATTATCGGAAGAACCATTAACGAGCTATCAGTTTGAACGTTTAGGCTATTTTTGCATCGATAAAGAGTCTACCGACGAAAAATTAGTCTTTAACAGAACCGTCACGCTTAAAGATCCGTGGGCAAAACAACAAAAATCTAATGGATAATTGAGAATTGCCTGCGGACGCTTTTGTCTTGAACTCTGATTTATCTGATTAATTGATTAACATGATTATTTTCCTCACCCCCTGCCCCTCTCCAAAATGGAGAGGGGAGAGAAAAATCCGTGTAAATCTGTTTAATCAGTGTCATCTGTGTGCTAAAAAATCGCCCGAATGGCATGAAAAATAAAAGAAAACAATCAATCCACGAAAACTGTTTGCCGTATTTATAACGGAAAGAAAGTGCAAAACGGCACAGATAAGTTGTTGCAAAGTTGCGACAAATCGGGAACAAGTAGTTTTTATTCCTCGCAAGTTTGCGAGGCTCATGCTACAAGTAGTTTTTATTCCTCGCAGGTTTACGAGGCTCATGCTACAAGTAGTTTTTGTTCCTCGCAGGTTTGCGAGGCTCATGCTACAAGTAGTTTTTATTCCTCGCAGGTTTGCGAGGCTCATGCTACAAGTAGTTTTTGTTCCTCGCAGGTTTGCGAGGCTCATGCTACAAGTAGTTTTTGTCCTCGCAAGTTTGCGACGACGCTCATGATTGCCATTCGATGATGTAGGAGAAGGTATTGCATCTGCCTTAATAAAATCATAGTCTATTAGATAAATCACAGTTCAAGACAATAAGATTGGAATGATTAATCACGGATTATTTCAAACGTATAGTCGTCGATAAACCGAATTATGGTTGAAGGTTTTACGTCCTCAACTATCGATATCGACGCATCAACAATATAATCTACCTGTCGCTTAATCCCTTCACTGATCTGATTAAACGAAACAGGCGTCGGCATTCCCGATATATTCGCAGACGTCGAAACTATCGGTCTGCCCAACATACTGATTAACCTCTTACAAAATTCATTCCGCACAATACGAATAGCGATACTGCCGTCAGGAGCTATCAAATTCTGCGGTAAATTCTTTACATGTCTGTATATAAACGTCGTCGGACGATTTGCCTGCGTAACCAGATCCCATGCAATCGCAGGAATACTGTCTATATATAAAGATAATTTCTCTACCTCATCCAACAATATCAACAGACTTTTGTTTGTCCTTCGCTTCTTAATGGCAAAGATCCTGTTGATTGCCACAGCATTGGTCGCATCACAGCCTAATCCCCAAATGGTGTCCGTAGGATACAATATCACAGACCCTCTCTTTAAATATTCATTCGTTTTGATAATTTCTTCAGTGAGCTTCATAATTGTTTGTATATGTTCATTATTTCTTTCGCAATTATATTCGGAGCAAATTTCTTGATTTGTTCTTTCCCTTTTTCAATATTATTCTTTCTTAGTTCATTGTCATTCAATACCCTGTATATAGCCTGAGCAATATCTTCCACACTGTTGGGATCGACATAGACAGCCGCCTCTCCGCCCGTTTCCTGCAAAGAAGACGTATTAGCTGTTATCACGGGCGTCAGGCAAGATAATGCTTCAAGTATCGGAATGCCAAATCCTTCAAAAAACGAAGGATATACAAAAACGCTTGCCAAAGTGTAAAAACAAGGTAAATCCCATGAACAAACATCGTGGTAAAAGTAAATGTTCTTCAGCTTATCTCTGACAATTTGTTTTTTTAATTCGCAGGCATACGCATTATTTCTTCCCACAATGACCAACGGCATATTAATATACGAATACTGCGTTGCTTTTATTACATTCAATATATTTTTTCGTGGCTCAATATTTCCGACCATCAGCATAAAACTGTCGGGAAGCTGTAGTTTTTCCTGAAGTTCTTTTTGTTGTTGCGGACTTGGTCTATCGGCGAAAACAGCATCGCAGGACTGGTAAATGACATGTATCTTTTCTTCCTTTGCTCCAAAAAAGCGGATTAAATCATCTTTTGTCTGTCGGCTCACGGCAATAATTGCATCCGCTTTTTTACAGACAAAAGCAGTTTTTTGTCGATAAACCATGCTGTCGTGCCATTTGTACCACTGCGGATAGCGCATGAAAATAGTATCGTGAACACTTACGACCAACTTCGCTCTTGATTTGTCTATATCACAAGGCAATTCATTGCTCAATCCGTGATAGACGTCTAAATTGTAAGCTCGGGCATCGTGTCCGATCCGACTGTACCGCCACCATGAAGGAAACAAATTGTAAATCCCTTTTGGGATAACTGTCTTTGATAGTCCTTTGGAAAAAAGCATTCCGTCGGTATCAGGAGTGAATAAGAAATAATCATTTTCAGGATATAAATCAAAAAAAGTAGACAGAATATTGCGTCCGTAATTGCCTAATCCACTCCGATTGAAAAATATCCGTTTAGCATCGAAACCAATCCGCATATATGTTCTGTATCTGAATTGCAAAGGTACACAATCTAATTGAAAATTGAAAATTGAAAATGATCATCCGGGCGATTATTCTCTTCCCCTATTGTCCTCGCTATTGTCTGAATCAGGATTTTAGTATTTCATGTCCAACATTGATGTTATTTTTGCTATACTGTTCAAATACCTTTTTGGTTCCGGCTTGTCCGGATTAGGGAGTTACAATGGCGTAAAAATAATCGTCCTGTGTTCAGACAGTTACAAATTTGCCTTTTCTATCGTTGGAACATTTCTTTGGTCGAAATATGCTGTTCTAATGCTGTGAATCCCCTATGGGGATTTGTTTTTATGAGGTTTCTGCTTTTCTATTGATATGTATCCCCTGACGGGGAAACTCAGAAATGGAAAATAAATAATGTATGATGGTTTTGATGTCTTCGACATCGTATGTTTATAGAAAAAGATGTTGTGTTTCCATTCGACCCCATCGGGGTCGTACAATAGAGGGGGACATTTCTTCTATAAACATTTGACCTCTTCGAGGTCGAAATATAAATCACAGTTCAAGACAAAAATCGTCGCTTCGCGCTCTCGTCCACTTGTTCACTTGTCCATTTGTTCACTTGTCCACTGAACAATTTGTAACAAAATCGTATCTGTTCTTTTACTGTATAGAAATATAAAAAGAGCAATTTTGTACATCAACATAATACATTATATTTTATGAATAGAACGTACTATCCGACCGTTGTTATTTCGGATGTCCACATAGGGACGTCCTTCTCGAAACTAACAGAAGTATCTGCCTTTCTTCAGTCCGTTGATTGCGACAGACTGATACTCAACGGAGATATTATCGACGGTTGGCACCTGCGAAAAAAACACCACAAATCACAAAAACAAAAGTATACCCTCTTCTTTCGGGTTATCCTCAAAATGATAGAAAACTTCGGAACAGAAGTGATTTATGTGCGTGGAAATCACGACGATTTTCTCGACCATTTCATCCCCGTACAGTTTTATAATCTGCAAATCGTAAAAGATTTTATTCATCAATCCAACGGCAAAAGATACTATGTAACACATGGCGACATATTCGACAGCATTACCTCTAATATGCGATGGCTGTCTAAATTGGGCGACGTCGGCTATACCTTGTTGCTCCATATCAATAAATATTACAACCGTTACCGCAGTCTGAAAGGGAAACCCTACTTTTCACTTGCTCAATCGGTTAAGAATAAGGTGAAATCAGCGGTATCCTACATCTCGGACTATGAACGCTCCCTTGTTGATCTTGCCAAAATAAAGCATTGTCAAGGAATTATCTGCGGACATATTCATCAAGCAGAAAATAAACTCTGCGGCGATATTCACTACCTCAACTCCGGCGACTGGGTCGAAACCTTGTCTGCATTAGTCGAAAATGAAGAAGGAGAATGGAATATCATTTATTACCAAGATACTACCAAGCACAAAACTACCCAAAAATCAACAGACGAAGCCATTGAAAATGAGCTGCATAGTTTATATTCTTCCCTTTCAAATAATCCTCAAAAAGAAGTTGTGTACAGATGAAATACATTTTTATAATTCAAGGAGAAGGACGAGGACATTTAACGCAGGCGATTTCCATGCACGACCTGCTGACACGCAACGGACACGAAATAACAGAAGTATTGGTCGGAAAAAATAAAACAACAATCTTGCCTGACTTCTTTTCCGAAAAAATGAAATCCTGTCCCATTTCCGTGTTTGAGAGTCCCTGTTTTCTGTTTTCGTCGAAGAATAAAAAATCGCTGTTCTTCGGAAGTATTTTCCACAATCTGCTCAAACTGCATGTTTATCTGAAAAATGTCTTGTTTATAAACAGACAAATCAGAAAAAGCAATGCCGATGTGGTTGTTAATTTT
>JAISRU010000248.1 GCA_031273515.1 Bacteroidales bacterium
GGTTCAGCCCGACGTTCGCAAAGGTCTGGACAAAAGTGGAATTTCCCTGCTGATCGGAGATGCTAATATCTTTGACAACTTCGACGCAGCATTGCTGAATGCAAAAAAATATATCCAAAGATAATAGAGAATCGAGAATTTTTAGTCATCCATTCGGATGAGGAAAAAAAACGCAATGACGGCATTGATATTTGCGTCCGCAGGCAATTCTCAATTTAATAGACTTCTGTTTTGACGCCAAGTTGTTGGACTTTTCGTGCGATGAGGGTCAGGTCTTCGACGGAAATTTTTTCCAATTGACGTACAGGCGTAGCTCTGTCGATCGAATACAGAACAACCCGCTGTGGACGAATAACCGTCAGACGTTCCAACCATGCATTGACTTCGCTTTCTGTCGTATTGTCGACAAGAACGTCGTCGTCGAGTACGCCCCGTAAAAACAATGTCTGAATGGACAACCGTCCACCGAATTTTTGTAAATCAGCACAGATGTCGTCCAACCGCAAAAAAGCATACGACCTGTTTATCTGCTCAAACATGTATTGTGAACCTGCATCTAACTTCATCAGTGGATTGTCAATAGTCAACAGCGCTTCCAAGACGTCTTTTCGGTGTAGCTGCGTCGAATTGGAAAGACAGGTGATAATGGTCTGAGGAAAATACAAATCCCTCAACCGCATAATCTCCTGATTAATCGCTGCAAATTGCGGATGTAGCGTAGGTTCTCCGTTTCCTGCGTAAGTGATACTGTCAATGACGGTATTTTCCCTGTGCATCTTTTGAAAATGTTCCCGCAGAACAGGGATGATTTCGTTTGCAGACAGCAGTCCTGAAGACTGGATTTTATCTGTTTCTCCCCATCCGCATTCGCAATAAATGCAGTTCATTGAACAGACTTTCTTATTCTCCGGCAAAAGATTTATCCCCAATGATCTCCCCAAACGCCGACTGTGAAGGGGTCCAAATATGATTTTATGAAACAATAATGATGACATAATTCGCTTTTTGCAAAAGTATATTTTTTATCGCATTCGAAAAACAATCTTCGTCAATAAAATCGAATCGGAAGCCGGATACATCTGCATTTGAATGGTTTGTATGTTTTCTTCGTATCGTTTTCGAGAAAGATTATTCGTTGGTTCGCTCTGTGTAAGTGAAAAATCGTAATAATAAAATAAATTCGCCCTGTTCGGAAAATAAGCCCGCAAAGCCTGACGCAATGTCGCATTTTGAAAGGTCTTATTGCTCCGTATCTTAGCTACATAATTCAGTATGCCTTCTTTTGTATCCGCAAAGACAATGTAATCATCTATAATGGTATAATATTCCGGTTGCGTCAGATAAGCCATGCCCGTTTCGGCAAAGACAAAGTCAGGCAAATGAATATGACCAATCAGCAAAGAACCTGAATGTAAAGTATCCAGCAGATAATGATTGTCCGAAAAAGAACTGACCAACGAATTGAACAAGTGAAACGAAGCCTCCGAGCTGTTTGCAGAATGAATAACCAAATAATGAAACGCTTCCGTATCCTTTTCCCGTATCTCGAAGCTGAGCATCTGCAGAGGATACATCAGTTCCAGAAAATCTTCCGACGTCCGCACGGCTGATCTTATCTTTTTCCAGTCTTGAGCGGTGTTTGCCTTAATCGACAGTATGTTGTTAGCGTCGACGGGCAATATTTTCAGGAAATCGACTTGATGTTTTTGATGCAACAGCAATTGCGCCGTCGGAACAGAAACCGTAATCCCTGTATATCCCGACAACAGAATATCTCGGTTTTTTGTTTCCATATCGTAGACCGACCATACGCAGGGGGACAACCATTGAGGCAGCGCCGTTTTCGCTCCCGCTTTCCGTAATTTCTCTTTCAGACAGGGAATAAAATAGCGATACTGTATGGCAAGAAGCACCTTTGCCTTTTCATTTCTTCTGTTGAGGGAAAAATCGGGAATTGCCGACAATGTATCTTCTTTCGTTTCAAGTCTGTTTATTGCCAGACGCATCAGTTTTTCGCTGAAAGTAAGTAATAATAAACCGTTGTGAACATTCAAAAACAGGGATTTGTCTTCTATCTGCAACTGATAAACCGTATTGTCTTTGTAGATATGGTTTTTCGACGGATAAGCGGCGCAGACTACACGAAACATGTCGGACAATAATTTATTATACCGCTTTGTTGTTTCAACGACAAACAATAATTCTTCATTTTCGTCGACATGCAGGGATATATACAAAGACGAATTTTCGGCAAGTTTTTTCCATTGTTCTTTCAATAAAACATGATTGAACAGGAGATTGATTTGCTCGACAGAAGACGAAGAAAACAAAACGGGAAAGAAGTTTTGCTGTTTTTGGTAGAAATCCAGCATATCTTTTGTCCGGACTCCTTTTGCCGTCAAAGCCGCATTGTCGGGAATTGCTCTAAGAGCCGTTTCTTGAGGCAACTCCAAATAACGACAGGCGCGATAAAGTATCATCGACAGCAACAAAATAACGACAATCAGACAAAACAACAGAAAAACACGTGTGAACAGTTTCATTTTTTACAAATTTAGACTCAGTTGCAAAGGCAATAAAGTGAACGATTTACGATGATGAATACATGCGCCGTAGCGTAAAATAGCCGCGCGGTGTTCAGGGGTCGGATAGCCTTTGTTTTTATGCCATCCATAGTGAGGATACAGACATGAGAGTTGTTCCATATAGTCATCTCTGCAGGTTTTTGCCAGCACGGAAGCCGCAGCAATGGACAAATAAACGGCGTCCCCTTTGATGATGCACAAATGAGGAATATCCGTTTGATTTTTAAACCGATTTCCATCAATAAGCAAACAGTCGGGACGCATTTTCAATTGTTCCACCGCCAAATTCATGGCTTTAAAGGATGCATTTAAAATGTTGACGGCGTCTATTTCGGCAGCTTCCACTTTTGCCACCGCCCATGTCAGCGCATTGGTTTCGATTATTGTGCGCAGTTCTTTGCGTTGTTTCGCTGTCAGCGTTTTACTGTCGTTGATGTCGTGATTTGAAAAGTCGTTCGGGAAAATCACAGCTGCGGCAAATACGGGTCCTGCCAGACAACCTCTTCCCGCTTCGTCGCAACCTGCTTCTATTCTGCCCGATGTATGGTATTGTTTCAGCATTTGTCTTCCTGTTCATCATTAATTATCCGAACGGTCGAACAGGCATGGATTGCCGCTGTTTCCGTCCGCAAACGAAATTCTCCCAACGAAACGACAACATATCCGCAATCGACAGCACGACGTACTTCTTCCGCTGTAAAATCTCCTTCGGGACCAATCAGAATATAAGTGTCTGTTTTCGGAGCGCAGACCGTCTGCAACAGCACTGGCGTTTGTTCGACATTCCCGCAAAAGGCAATGAATTTCTGCGCCGAAATCGCTTGAGTCTTTTGCAGAAAATCGTCAAAGCGGATACAGGCAGAAAAAGCGGGCAAATCGATATGTAAAGATTGTTTCATTGCCGATATCATCAGTCGTTCGATGCGGTCGGATTTTATCTGAGTTCGTTCGGAATGTTTGCATATCAGAGTCGTTATTTCGCTTATGCCTATTTCGACAGCTTTTTCGACAAACCATGCTATACGATCTGTATTTTTAGTCGGCGAAACCGCTATGTGCAAATAATACGGCAGACGTTTATAGTCTTCCACTTTCGACATGACTTTCAAAACGCAGGCTTTACTGTTGTTGTCGATCATTTCGGCTTTGTACAGATTTCCTTTCCCGTCCGTTATATGGACCTCATCTCCTGTTTGCAGTCGCAAGGATTTGATGCAATGTCGCGATTCCTGTTCATCTAATACATGAACGGATGCTATCGGCGTCGAAGAATAAAAAAGATACATGTTCAAGCGGTTTTATAGGTTTTGTCTGAACTCTGATTAACATGACTATCTTTTAGCACACAGATGACACAGATTAAACAGATTTACACAGATTTTCTTTCCCGCAGAATACCGCAGATTTCCGCAGATTCTTTTTATTTAATCCTGTAAATCCTGATTCAGACAATTTTAATCATGTTCATCATTTAATCAGATAAATCAGAGTTCAAGACAAATTCAATTTTCAATTAATTTTTTATATGCTTTCAGGGTGTTTATTATCAGACCTGCGATTGTCATCGGACCCACTCCACCGGGGACGGGGGTAATATATTTACATAATGGAGCGACCTCGTCAAATTTAACATCTCCTTTTAGACTGTACCCCGATTTTTTACTCGGATCGCTTATTCGATGCATTCCCACATCGATAACTGTTGCTCCTTCTTTTATGTATTGTCCTGTGATCATCTCGCATTGTCCGACAGCCACAATCAGAATGTCCGCCGTCTTGCAGATTTCAGACAGATTTCTTGTTTTACCATGACAGAGCGTAACCGTACAATTGGCATTCTTTGCATTGCGGGAAAGCAAAATACTCACAGGCGTTCCCACGATATTGCTTCTTCCCACGACAACACAATGTTTGCCTTCTGTGTCAATATTGGTTTTTTCCAAAAGCATGCTGATTCCCATTGGCGTCGCCGGAAGATAAGTCGGCTGACCCAATACCATTCTGCCGACATTCACAGGATGAAATCCGTCTACGTCTTTTTGCGGACAAACAGCAGCTATTACCTTCGATGTATTGATATGTCGAGGCAAAGGCAACTGAACAATCAAGCCGTCTATTTCATCATCGTTATTGATAAAGTTTATGGTCTTCAACAGTTCTTCTTCGGTGATATTTTCCGGCATTTTGTATACGGACGAAAGCATTCCCACCTCCGCACAGGATTTTTCCTTATTGGCGACATAAGTTTCACTTGCAGGATCGTTGCCTACCAACAGGGCTGCCAGATGAGGAGGACGTCCTCTTTCTTCCCGTAATTTTTGTACTTCTTCGGCGATCTCCATTTTGATTTGCGCCGCTATTTCTTTACCGTTTATCAGTTCCATTATTATCTGTGTTTAATTAAGTTTCTTAAATCTCCCTGCCTGCCTCCTGCAGATATTGTTTTCATCATTTTACGCATACTTTCAAATTGTTTTAAAAGTTTATTTACATCCTGAACGTCTGTTCCGCTGCCTTGGGAAATTCTTTTCCTTCTGCTGCCGTTGATAGCGGAAGGATTACTGCGTTCAAACGGGGTCATAGAGCCAATAATTGCTTCAATATTTTTAAAAGTGTCATTATCAAAATCCATATCTTTTGCCATTCTGCCTAATCCGGGGATCATGCTCATCAGACTTTTAACGTTGCCCATTTTTTTGACCTGACGAATTTGGTCGATAAAATCATTGAAATCAAACTGATCTTTTGCCAATTTCTTTTGGATTCTGCGGATTTGTTCTTCGTCATATTGTTCCTGTGCCTTTTCGACAAAACTGACAATATCGCCCATTCCCAAGATGCGGTCTGCCATGCGGGAAGGATAAAAAACATCCAGATCGTTCATTTTTTCGCCTGTCCCGATAAACTTAATGGGTTTTTCCACCACATAGCGGATCGTTAAGGCTGCTCCTCCGCGAGTATCTCCGTCTAATTTTGTGAGGATAATTCCATCAAAATTGAGTTTATCGTAAAATGCTTTTGCCGTATTGACCGCATCCTGACCTGTCATTGCATCCACGACAAACAATATTTCATGCGGAGAAACGGCGTCTTTGATATTGCCGATTTCATTCATCATGTCGTTATCAATAGCCAGACGTCCTGCCGTATCGATAATCACAACCTGATACCCTTCCTGTTTAGCCTGAGACACTCCTTTCTTTGCCAAATCGACGGGCTTTGAATTGCCTTCTTCCGTGAAGACGTCCACTCCGATTTGCGACCCCAATATTTTCAGTTGTTCTATTGCCGCAGGACGATACACGTCGCCTGCCACCAAAAGTACTTTTTTGTTCTTCTTACTTTTGAGGAAATGAGCCAGTTTAGCGGCATGTGTAGTTTTTCCTGATCCTTGCAGTCCTGCCATCAGGACGACAGTCGGAGAAGATTTCAGGTTCAGTTCGTCATGTTCTGCACCCATGAGTTTCACGAGTTCATTGTGGACGATTTTCACCATCAACTGTCCGGGAGAAACAGACTTTAATACATTCTGACCGACCGCTTCACGTTTTATTTTATCCGTTAATTCTTTAGCGATTTTATAACTGACGTCCGCATCCAACAAGGCTTTGCGAA
>JAISRU010000297.1 GCA_031273515.1 Bacteroidales bacterium
ATTGATGATTTTGAAAAACAGATACAATGATAACATTTATAATATCGATAATCGTATTAGTACTCGGCTATTTTCTGTATAGCAAGTTGATAGAGCGAAACTTTGTAATAGACACCAATCGCAAAACCCCTGCTTATGCGATGCAGGATGGAGTGGATTATGTTCCGCTGAAAACGTGGAAGATATTCATGATACAGTTTTTAAACATAGCCGGATTAGGACCTATTTTCGGAGCGATTATGGGCGCTAAATTCGGGACGTCGGCTTTTTTGTGGATTGTTTTCGGCTGTATTTTCGGAGGAGCGGTACACGATTACCTGTCGGGGATGATTTCTTTGCGTAAAGGGGGCGTGAGTCTGCCTGAAATTCACGGCGCTTATCTGGGGAAAATCCCCAAACAAATCATGCGTGTCTTTATGGTTGTGCTGATGATATTGGTAGGCGTTGTTTTTGTGGCAGGTCCCGCCGAACTGCTCGCCCGACTAACTCCCGAATATTTAGATGCAATCTTTTGGATTTTCATTATTTTCATTTATTATATCTTCGCAACATTACTGCCTGTCGACAAGATTATTGGAAAAATATATCCTTTCTTTGGTTTTTGTTTACTGTTTATGGCATTGGGTATAATGATATCTATCTTTATTTATCAGCCTGCCCTTCCCGAGATTTGGGACGGATTGCAAAACAAACATCCTGATGCGTCTTCGATGCCTGTTTTCCCCATGTTGTTTGTCTCCATTGCCTGTGGAGCGGTATCCGGATTTCACGCCACGCAGTCGCCTTTGATGGCTCGCTGTATCAAGAACGAAAAATATGGTCGTTCTGTGTTTTATGGAGCGATGATAGCGGAAGGCATTGTCGCTTTGATTTGGGCGGCGGCGGCGTCTTATTTCTTTTTCGATACGGGTCAGGGACAGGAATTGTTTGCTAAAGAAACAAATGCAGCGGTAGTGGTAGATGCAATCACAAAGGAATGGTTAGGCGCTATCGGGGCGGTTCTGGCAATTTTTGGCGTGATAGCTGCTCCGATTACTTCGGGAGATACCGCTTTTCGTTCGGCGCGTCTGATTGTTGCCGATTTTCTGAATTACGACCAAAAACCTATGCGCAAACGTCTGTATATTGCAATTCCTTTGTTCGTTGTCGGATTGCTCCTGTTGATATACAGTCTGCAGGATAAGGGAGGATTTGCCGTTATCTGGCGCTATTTTGCATGGGCAAATCAGGCGTTGGCTGCGGTAACATTATGGGCGGTAACTGTTTATATGTATCAGGAAAAGAAATGGGTTGTTGTTTCCCTCGTGCCGGCTCTGTTTATGACAATGGTAGCCTCAACGTATATTCTGATTGCTCCCGAAGGTTTTGGTTTATCTCCCTGCATATCGTATTGGAGCGGAGGACTAATTACGACGGCTTCTCTGGCGCTTTTTGGCTATTATGTGCTGAAAAACAAAAGAAAATCGTCCGAAATGGATAATCACAATAAACATATATCTGTTTAGACGTCGATTAGATTACCTTTTCCCAAAATCAAAAGTATGATAGACCAAATCACCAAACACCAAACGACGACAGGAAATACATACAAATTTTGTTTGCTAATCCCAAGTTGGAACAACATGGCTTTTCTGAAAAACTGTCTTAACAGTATAAAGAAAAATTCATATTATAATGATATACAGATTATCGTCATAATCAATGAAGGTACGGACGGTACTTTGGAATGGATAGAAACTCAACAGGAAATTGATTATATACATTCAAAGACCAATATCGGAATATGTTACGCATTGAACATCGCTCGTTCGCTGATAAAGTCGGATTATGTGGTTTATGTCAATGACGACATGTATTTGCTTCCCGACTGGGATTTAGCCATTGAAACTGAAATACAAAGAACAGGACACAATCGTTTTATGTTCTCCTGTACCATGATAGAGCCGAAAGACAGCGGCAATAAGTGCGTGATCGTGAAAGACTACGGAACAGACACAGCCAATTTTAAAGAAGACCAATTATTGAACGACTACAAGAACTTATTTATCAACGATTGGAACGGCAGTACATGGCCTCCGACCATTATACACCTTGATTTATGGGATTTGGTAGGCGGAATGAGTATAGAATACAGTCCGGGGATGTATTCAGACCCTGACTTATCCCGAAAATTGTACGAAGCGGGTGTGAGAATTTTCAAAGGTATAGGAACAAGTTTAGTCTATCACTTCGGACAGAAAACAACTCGAAAAATCAAATCGAACAACGGCAGAAAATTATTTCTCCACAAATGGGGAATAACTCCCAGAACATTCACAGCATCTTTTTTGCAGATCGGCACAGTCTCTACGGGAGAAGTTGCAAGTCCGAAAATAACTGCTCTGCAAAAAATAATCACTAAATGCAAACAAAGAATTAATTGAGAATTGAGAATTGCCTGCGGATGAAGAAATTATTACACAGATAACACAGATGTAACAGATGAACACAGCTTTTTCGTTCACTTGTCTACTTGTCCACTTGTTTACTGTTTAATCACAGTTCAAGACAACAGAAGCGGAAGGCGGGAAAGACAATAGCGAGGACAATGAGGGAAAAAATAATTAATTATTCATTATCGATTTTCAATTATTTATTGTATCTTTGCGGAATTGCTAATAACAGCTATCATTAGCTATGCAGTAGTAGTAAAATAAGTATTAATTTGTTTCCTGTAGATACGGGAAACCTAAAACAGAGAAAGTTATGTTGGAATACATATTAGAAGAAAACCTCCTTACAGACGCTCCTGAAGATTTCAGGGCACGGGTAGTTAATGTGGTATCGTACACGCAAGACGATATCATTGAACGTATTATGAAAATCGGCGCAGGACT
>JAISRU010000008.1 GCA_031273515.1 Bacteroidales bacterium
TTTTTCGGCGATGACTCAGACGACGCTCTATCAATTGAGGACGACGGCAGGTTCAGCTATGTGCGACACCGCGTACAGCAATACCGTAACGGTAACGGTGATACCAACTGCCACTGCCTCTGACATTACCATAAACAACGACACAATTTGTTACAATCTGAACACAACGCTAACGGCAACGGCAAGCGGCATAACAAGTCCTGTGTTTAAATGGTACTCATCGCAAACGGAGAATACGCCTTTCCATACGGGCGCAAGTTATACCACGTCCGCATTAACGACAGATACAACCTTTTATATAAGCGTATCGGATACAGGGCTGTGCGAAAATGCGCAGGGCGACCGTCAAGCAGTAACGGTAACGCTAACATCCCTGCCTCCCGAGTCGGTATTTGTAGATGATATATGGTATTTCGGAGAAAATACTGCCGGGTCTGCCGCAGGCTCTCCGGGTATCCGCTTTGTAAAGGATAGTATGGGAAACTATACGGCACAAGATGCATCGGGTGTTTCCAAGGTCTATTCCCAAGAAAATTCGTTGGTAGTTTCATCTCCCTATTGCGACGGTCAGAATATCTTTTATTCAAGTCATAATCAGTTATACAATTCATTGCATCAACCCATGCAAAACGGAACGTTCGCAGGACATTATTCTGTTGCCGATGGTCTGGCTACCTGCTATATGGGCGACAACAAATACCTCTTCTTTACTGTGGATAACGCTGCTGAAATAGCTCCACGAGCATTAAAGGCTTATGTTGTAGATATGAACGCGGATAATGGTAAAGGAGCGCGTACGGGCAGCGAAATCATCGTAGAGCCAACCCATGCCAATATGTCGGAAACAATAGAACTGTTAGCCCGCGCCGGTACGACAAATCAATACTGGCTGATTTATGCACATTGCAACGGAAGTTGTGCTTCCAATTACAGCAATGAATTGCGGGTTCGTTTAGTTGATGTGAGCAATCCTAACAATCCTCAAATAGGACCCATATATTCCAGAATACCAAAAAGGTCAGGAATTTTTGCATATACATTAAAAGCATCTTCGCAATATAATCGTTTAGCTATTGCATGTCAAATGAATGGCATTGATATTTTTGATTTTGATAATTCTACCGGAATTTTATCGAATCTACGTAGCATTACGGGAACTTCTTATAATTATGGGATAGAATTTTCTCCAGACGGCAACCAGCTTTATGCGACACAATATAACGCCCCCGGCAACTTATATCAATATGATATATCTGGAACACTGCCTGTTCAGGTAGCAAACAGTCCTATTCAGTACTGGACACAAACAGGCAGCAATTATAAAGGCGGTGGCATGAAATTAGGACCTGATGGTAAAATATATGTATCTTTATGGAACAGTAATAAAGTCGGAACAATATCAAATCCCAATGCAACCACAACTTTGTCTTCGCGCTACAATGCTTCCGCCATGACGCTGAGCGTTACTTATAACGCTTTGCCGTTTTCCACAGGGCTTACCAAGCCTGCCATTATGGGATGCAATGTAAACAATATTCCGGTAGCTTTGTCGGATTCGGCGGCGGTGTGTGGCGTTTCGGCAACGAACAAGACAATAACGGTAAATGTTATCTCGAACGATACGGATATGGACGGGGACGCGATTTATCTGACGGAAGCAGAGTTTGCCAACGCAGCAGATACCGCTCTGGGCAGTCTGACGATCAATGCAGATTTGGGAACGGTAACATTGACGTTAAAGTCCCCTCAAAGTCTGACGGCGACGCATGTTTTTTACATTATATATTCGATCAAGGACAATGGATTACCAGCTTCTCAATGTGCGCGGGGCAATTTGACGATAGCGGTTACTCCTGTAGCTGTATTGACGTCCGACACATTGCTCAGTATATGTTCAGGGACGACGTTTAGTTACACAGCGCAGACGGGGATCTCAGGCACAACGTTTTCGTGGACTCGGGAAGCGGTCAATGGCATATCGCAGTCAGGGTCGACGGGAAGCGGCTCCTCATTGACGGAGATATTAACGAACACAACCTCTTCCCCTGTAACGGTAACGTATTTATTCACGATGACGACAGACAGTTGTACGCACACGCAATCAGTGAGGGTAATGGTATTACCATTGCCTGAATTTACATCGGTATCGGACACGACTGTCTGCACGGCAGTAACGCTCAGTGATTTGGTGAGTAATATTCCGTTGGGGAGTGTGATTCGTTTTTACAGAGACGTTGATGGAAACACTTTGTTACCTTCTCCGAGGGTAGACATTTTGTCGGACACTTTGTATTATGTTCGGGTGATAGATACAGCGACGGGATGTTTAAGTGTTATGCACACAATAAATATTCATCAGGGGAGTTATCCAATAGACAGTCCGACGACAGGACCCAACAGCGTCTGCATTGGCGACACCATAACGTTATCGAACGCAGCTCCGGAGGGAGGCGTCTGGAGTATTTCGTATCCGTCGACGGTAGCAGAGATAGTGAGTCAGGGGTCTGATAGTGTGAGAATTAAAGGTCTGACGGAAGGACGCGCATTTGTGTCCTACACTATCGGCACAGGATACTGTCAAACAACAATGACGTCCAAAGTGAAAGTAATTTCACCTGCGCCGCCAAAAATAATAATCGGGCTCGAAAGACCGTAATGATTAATGATTAATGACGTTGATAATAAAGTAAATAGAAAATAGAAACAAAAGAAAAATTTCTCAATAATTGTTAGTGTTTGTGGCTGTCCTTTGTTTCTACGGGGACAGCCCTTTTTTAATGGAGAATTGAGAATTGCCTTCGGATGCTTTTTCCTCACCCCCCAGCCCCTCTCCAAACTGGAGAGTGGAATTTTCACCCGTCATTGCGAACGTAGCGAAGCGGAGTGTGGCAATCAAGAAATTGTCTGAATCAGGATTTACTGCGGGAAACAATACTCTGGCGTAAGCCTAATTGTCAATTATTTGGGTGCATACCTACGTCATACGTTTTTCTGCGTAAATCGGCGGAAATTGGCGGAAATCTGCGGGAAACAATACTCTTGCGCAAGCCTAATTTTCAATTCTCAATTAGATTGCGTCCGAATGGCATGAATGAAAATTCTCAATTAAAGAGGATTTGTTGTATTGTTTTGAGGATAATTCGTATATCGGTCGAGAGGGACTGTTCGTTGATATATTTGAAATTCAGTTTCAATTTGGCGGGCATGATTTCCTGAATATAGGTCTGTTCGGCGTTGGAAGAAGACGAAAGTAATTCTGTTTCGTTGATATATACCAATGAAGCATAATCGGTCAGTCCCGGCAAGACAGACAAGACATGCATCTGTTCGGGAGTATACAAATCAACGTATTTCCGTACTTCAGGACGCGGTCCTACAAGACTCATCTCTCCTTTGATAATATTAATCAACTGAGGGATTTCGTCTAATTTCCACTTTCGGAGAAATCGACCTGTTTTCGTAATACGTTGTTCGTGATTATTAGTTGTCAGCAAACCTTCTTTGTCCGCCCCCTGTTTCATCGACCGAAACTTATACATACGAAAATCCCTGTTGTCCTTCCCTACCCTGACCTGTTTGTAAAACAGTCCTCCTCTCGAATCCAAAACAACCGCCACGAAAATCAACAGCATGAACGGCGAAAACAAAACAAGCGACGGAATACTTATCGTCAAATCAAAAAAACGTTTCAGTCTGCGGTATTGCTGCTTATTCATCTTTAATCATTTCTATTTCACCTTTATCGATACCGTCTTCTATATACAGTATCTTTTTCCAGTCATTGTTTCTGACTTCTCCTCTTGCCGTTGAGTGTAATAAACGAAAATCATTGGTTGTCAGATCGGCATTGTAAAACACAAAAAACACATTCACCTGTCCGTCGGGCGTAACATGGTATGTCCATATCTCATACGGTGGACCATTGACGTTGGAATGTTCGTATTCCACATCGCTTGGCTTTCCATATTTTAAATAATAATAACCTCTGTCGGTTCGGTATCCTTTGTTTTTCAAGGTTGAATAATTGTAATTCGTCTTCATCACCTGATTGTAATAATTATGCCATGCTGCTTTCGGGTTCTCAGGATTGCGTCGAGACCAGAAGAAATCGAAAAAGTCTTCTATTTCTTTATACTTTTCAGGACTGATATTGTTGATAAACTTACGCTCTTCCTCATTCGCAATAATATAAATGTAGTCAAGATACAATTTCAGCGTATCGTAGGACAGACTGTCCATACGTGCGTACGCATATTGCATCCGCTGATTGCTTCGCTGAAAAAACAGGGAAGTTCGAGCCAGTAAAGTCGTATCGTCGCTGTTTCTTGCCTCAAGTTGCAATCGGTAATTGCCGGAAGGTAAACTGTCGATCTTGAAACTCTGAAAAACAATATGACGATCTGCCGTTTTTACCTTTTCCCATTTTTCATATCGGGAAGAAAACGGCGCATCTTCGTCTTTGCGGGAAATATAACTGTGTATCACAAAATCATCTCCCGTTATTTTTGTATCTGTATGATAAATTTCCGTCATAAAGGTCAGCAAAGAGATATTGTCGGGATAAAAATCGGAAAAATAAGGCATGTAGTCGATCCCGTATTTCGTGAAATTATTCTCTTGGGTAGCTTTGGTAAAAAATCCGACAGGCATAATATCCGAAAAAGCAATCACCTCCGATAAAAAATCAAGTTTGACGTCGTCCGTAAAAGATAAGGTATCGGATGCGGGATTGTTCTTGTCATAGACTAACATTTTCATCCTGTATGCTCCCTCAGGCAGCGGAATCCGTACTACATTGTAAATATCGTTTTTCCCGTCCTGAAGACTGTCCTGATATTCTTCTCCCGTAAACGTATAACTGCGTTTAATCAGCGTATCGTTTCGCTCAAAAAACAGTTCGGCGCCGATTATTGCCTGATAAGTCTGCTGATTTGTCGGCAAATAGGTAAGTCCGTCGCCGTGAAACAGAAACTGCAATTCCATGTAAGAAGTTTCATTGGGCAGCGCAAAGGCTAAATAATTAAAATTCACCTTGAAGTTCCCTGCATCAGAAAACAGAGGAACAAACAGAGTTATACATAGTATGCTTTGTATTGCTTTTCTCATTGTAATAGATTTTGATCTTTAAAAGAGATAAATAAAAACGTACAAAGGTAAAATAAATTTTCATGCAAAACAACAAATCGTACAAACAAACGAAAAAAAATGCTACCTTTGCAACATGCGGAAGTAGCTCAGTTTGGTAGAGCATCAGCTTCCCAAGCTGAGGGTCGCGGGTTCGAGTCCAGTTTTCCGCTCTAACAAATTTTTAATTTATTGATTTGCATTCATAAATCGATAAACACAGAATGGCATGGGATTATTTTCTTTTTTAAACAAAGATGCAAAAGAAAGTCTGGCTAAGGGTTTGGAGAAAACGAAAGACGGTTTTTTCTCCAAACTCTCCAAAGCGATTATCGGAAAAAGTACGGTCGACGACGACGTACTGGACGCTTTAGAAGAAGCCTTGATTACTTCCGACGTAGGCGTGGAAACGACATTGAAAATCATCAAACGGATTAATGCAAGAGTTTCGCGCGACAAATACACGGGAACAAAAGAACTCAATCGGATATTGCAGGAAGAAATGATTGATTTGTTAACTCTTTCGGATACCGAAGATACCGAACCTTTTTCGCTTCCCGTTTCCATTGGGAAACCGTATGTGATAATGGTTGTCGGCGTGAACGGCGTGGGGAAAACAACGACAATCGGCAAATTGGCATATCAGTTCGGACAAAAAGGATACAGTGTATTGTTGGGAGCGGCGGATACTTTTCGGGCGGCGGCGACGGATCAACTCAGGATATGGTCGGAACGTGCGCAGGTCGGACTAATCACGCAAGCGGCAGGAGCAGATCCGGCTTCCGTTGCTTTCGATACCGTCAAATCGGCAATGGCAAAGAATATCGACGTCGTCATTATCGATACTGCCGGACGATTGCACAACCGTATCGGCTTAATGAACGAACTGACTAAAATCAAAAACGTGATGAAAAAGCTGATCCCCGACGCTCCTCACGAGATACTTCTTGTACTGGATGCTTCTACCGGACAAAATGCAGTTGAACAGGCAAAACAATTTTCTGCCGCTACCGACATTAATGCATTAGCGGTTACCAAATTGGACGGAACGGCAAAAGGAGGCGTTGTGATTGGCATTTCCGACTTGTTGCAGATTCCTGTGAAATACATCGGCATCGGTGAGAAGATGCAGGATTTGCAGACCTTCAATCGGGTAGAATTTATTCATTCCATCTTCAACATGCAGGAACAACGTTGATGAATAACGTATGAAGATCACCATTGATAAAAATTCCGGTTTCTGTTTCGGGGTAGTTTATGCCATTAAGGCAGCCGAAAAAGCCCTGAACGAAGAAAAACATTTGTATTGTCTGGGCGATATTGTGCATAACAACGAAGAAGTTTCCCGATTGAAACAAATGGGAATGGACGTTATCGACAAAGAACAGATGAAACATCTCTACAATCAGCGCATTTTGATTCGTGCACATGGAGAGCCTCCTGAAATTTACCGATTGGCAAAAGAAAATAAGTTGTCGGTGATTGACGCTACCTGTCCTGTTGTCTTGAAATTGCAAAGAAGCATCCGCGAAGGTTTTCTGGAGATGGAACAAAAAGGAGGACAAGTAGTAATATTCGGCAAAAAAGGACATGCGGAAGTAATCGGGCTTGCAGGTCAGACAAAAAATAAGGCGATTGTCATCAGTGATTTGTCCGAAATGGAGAGCATCAACTTTGCAAAGCCTGTCCGACTATACGCTCAGACGACCCAGAGTTTGTCCGCATTCAAAGATTTGGTGGAATTGATCCAACAGAAAATAAGATCTCTGGGGTCGGAATCCGATTTTGTCTGGTATGATACGATTTGTCGTCAGGTGTCCAATCGCGAGTCGGTCTTGCAGCAATTCGCATACGAACACGATGTCATTATTTTTGTATCGGGCAAAAAAAGTTCCAACGGACTGGTTTTATTTCAGATATGTCAATCCGTAAACAAACGTTCCCACATGATTTCATCCCTGCATGAATTACAACGGACATGGTTTGCCGATTGTGAAAATGCAGGCGTCTGTGGAGCAACTTCCACTCCCATGTGGTTGATGGACGCCGTTGCAAAAGAAATTAAACGAATAAATCAAACTTAAAATAAATTGTATGAACAGAACTCAGCTTATCGAAACAATAAACAAAAAGAAAAGTTTCTTATGTGTCGGATTAGACACCGATTTGCAAAAGATTCCCCCGCATCTTTTAGACTGCGACGATCCTGTTTTTGAATTTAATAAGGCGATTGTCGATGTAACGCTGCCTTATACGCTTGCCTACAAGCCCAATCTGGCGTTTTACGAAACACAGGGATGGAAAGGATTACGCAGTTTAGAAAGAACGCTTGCGTACATTCGGGAAAAACAGACCGACATCTTTCTGATTGCCGACGCCAAACGTGGAGATATTGGTAATACTTCGACTCAGTATGCTCGTTCGTTTTTCGCACAGGAGAATCCGAACCATAATTTTGACGCCGTTACGGTTGCCCCCTATATGGGAGAAGACAGCGTGAAACCGTTCCTAACCTTTGAAAACAAATGGATTATCCTGTTGGCGCTTACATCCAACAGAGGTTCTGCCGATTTCCAGATGCTGCAATACAATCGACAGTATCTGTTTGAAACAGTCTTGGAAACGTCGAAACAATGGGGCAATACATCCAACATGATGTACGTCGTAGGAGCAACAAAAGCGGATATGCTGATAAACATACGTCGGATTGTCCCGAATCATTTCTTACTGATACCGGGCGTCGGGGCGCAAGGCGGAAACTTATCGGAAGTGGTTCGTTACGGAATGAATAACGATTGCGGATTAATTGTCAATGCGTCGCGCAGTATCATCTATGCCTCTCAGGGAGAAGACTTCGCTCAAAAAGCGGCAGAAGAAGCCCGTATCCTGCAACAGGAAATGGAAAAATATTTGTCTTGAACTCTGATTTATCTGATTAACTGATGGACATGATTACCTGCGGATGAAGAAATTATTACTGGATTGCCACGTCGCTTCGCTCCTCGCAATGACGACGTGGGTATTTGTGTCCGAATGGTCATTTTCAATTCTCAATTCTCAATTTATTTTTGTACTTTTGCACCTGTAAAAAAACGGAATAATAATTCATGTAAAATGTTTGATATATTACATCACAGCGATTTAAGTATAAAGTCAGTAGAAAAAACATTCTCGAAAACGCTCAAGCAACTGCAAACGGGCGATTTCAAAAGTGCGGACGTCCGTAAGATGGTCAATACAGGTTTCTACCGCGCTCGTTTAGATATTCGCGACAGACTCCTGTTTAACTTTGT
>JAISRU010000032.1 GCA_031273515.1 Bacteroidales bacterium
CGTAAAGAATTTTTGCAACACGAGCGTAAAGCAAATGCTGTTGTTTGACTTCCCGACGCAGCGAGTGAGCGCAGCGGCAGCTTGCTGACTTTACCGAACTGCAAGCAGGGAGGAGTTCAGCATTTGTAGCGAGTGTAAAAAAATTTAGCCAAGACAGGTACAGCGAGCGGCTTTTTTTGCTTACTTTTTTCAGCTGCAGGAAAAAAGTAAGAGGAAGTAAAAACGTTTACTACCCATGTCCAACATTGATGTTATTTTTGCTATACTATTCAAATACCTTTTTGGTTCCGGCTTGTCCGGGTTAGGGTCTCCCACGTTCATGCGCTAACTTTATATCACGCGCAACCAAATCCTACCCCGAATACTCCCTGCTCTTATGCTTTTGTGTAGGGTTGCTTTCTATCTATTCGCTCCCATCTTCTTTGCAAGGTGACAGATTTCATCCTTTCTGACAGACTCACCACTATTAATAGCTTAACGAGGCTTAACTTTGGCAGCTCACAATACACAATATGGAGAAAATTTGGACGTCCTCTCATATTCGGTCATGTAGGGGCATACAACTGCGATGTCTGGATCGTTTCTACCAATATTTAATCCTTACGGGATTTTTCACGCTTGCGACAATGTGAACGGCGAAGCCTTCACCGGAAGGTAAATGCACCCTTTGTTTCCGCCAAGCAAGAAGGGAAAAGACAAAGCCAAACATATTGCTCATATTGTTCAGAAAACAATGCTTTCCTGATGCGATTTTTCGCAGAAATTCATGGTTGGATTAGCCCGAAAAAGTATCGTTTTTTTCACTTCATTGCTTAATATTCTTCCAATTGAGAGGTTTAGAGCCGGAAAAACATAGAATTGTCGGAGATGAAGTAAATCATTCATAATACTGGTAATCAAATGAATAATGTTTTTGGCAAGAAGAGAACGAAAATTCCTGTTTTATTTTTTTTGAATTGATAATCAGTGGTATATATCATTTCAAAAGATTTTTTTTTGGTTTTATAAAAATGGTATCTAAAATAGTTGTATATTTGCGACTTGTAAACCTGACGTGGTGTCGGGTATAAACAGATTAAATAAAGTTATTAATTTATCAAAAGTAATTGAGACATGACAAAAGCAGATGTAGTGGCTGAAATCGCCAGCAAAACAGGAGTTGACAAAGCAACGGCTCAGGTAGTAGTTGAATCCTTTATGACAACAGTGAAAAACTCTTTGTTGAAAAAGGATAACGTCTATTTGAGAGGTTTCGGAAGTTTTATTATTAAAGACAGAGCGAAAAAAACAGGCAGAAATATTTCCAAAAATACGACGCTTGTTATTCCTGCTCATAAAATTCCAGCATTCAAGCCTGCCAAATCTTTTTCATCCGTAGTCAAAGCAAAATTAAAATAATAAAAGCGTAGATTATTATGCCAAGTGGTAAAAAAAGAAAAAGACATAAAATGGCGTCTCACAAAAGGAAAAAACGCTTACGCAAAAACAGGCATAAGAAGAAATAGCATTTTGTGAGCAAACAAAACGGAAACTAAATTATATATCCCTGAAAGATATATAATTTAGTTTTTTATGTATATTATTTACAGATACTTAAATCAAAACAATCTGTGCGGAAAGAATTATTTATAAATACAGACGAAAACGAAGTCAGGATAGCGCTGCTGGAAGATAGAATGCTGGTAGAACTGCATAGTGAAAAGACGTCGGATAATTTTCATGTGGGCGACGTCTTTATAGGAAGAGTGAAAAAAATTATATCCGGATTGAATGCTGCATTTGTAGATATAGGGCATGACAGAGATGCATTTTTGCATTATTTGGATTTAGGAATAACCTGTTTAACCATCAATAAATATGTAAAGGAATGTTTGTCGGGCAGAGTTCAAAATCCTTCTCTGGCAAAAGTCCCTATACAGGAAATGATCCCCAAGAATGGAAAAATAAAAGACGTTCTTGCAGTCAATCAGTTAATTCTTGTTCAAATAGCCAAAGAAGCCATATCTACCAAAGGTCCCCGTCTGTCGGGTGAGATCGCTCTTGCAGGACGCTATGTGGTATTGGTTCCTTTTGCGGATAAAATAATGGTCTCTCAAAAGATTACCAATTCCGAAGAAAGAATCAGGTTACGAAAAGCCATGTCCGGTATCAAGCCCAGAAATATGGGTATTATTATCCGTACCGTAGCCAAAGAACAAAATGTAGAGGCTCTGCATGCTGATCTGAAGGTCTTGCTTGATAAATGGAACGAAATTGTCCGAAATATCAGAGGAAACAGGTTCCCTAAAAAGGTAATCAGCGAACTGGATAAAGTTTCGGCGCTGTTGAGGGATATTCTCAATGATACCTTCGATGCTATTTATGTCAACAACACTTATTATTCGGAAATACGGTCTTATCTTCAGATCATAGCTCCCGACAAAGTGGATATTGTTAAATTGTACAATGGGAAACTTCCTCTTTTTGAGTATTATGACATAGATAAACAGATAAAAAGTTCGTTTGGGAAAAGTGTTTCCATACGGGGAGGCATTTACATCGTGATAGAACATACCGAAGCGCTTCATGTTATTGACGTAAACAGCGGACATCGTGTAAATTCGGACAAAACACAGGAAACAAATGCGGTAGAAGTAAATATGCGTGCAGCCGTCGAAATTGCCCGTCAACTGCGATTGCGGGATATGGGCGGCATTATTGTGATCGATTTTATTGATATGCACGAAGCTGCGCATCGCAAAAGACTGTATAATTGTCTTGTGGCTGAAATGCAAAAGGATAAAGCGCGTCATACTATTCTCGCTCCCAACAAGTTTGGACTGGTACAGATTACACGTCAGCGGGTACGTCCCGAAGTCAATATCGACGTTCGAGAATTGTGTCCTTCGTGCAACGGAACAGGAATGGTGCGTCCGCCCGTTTTAATTATCGACGATATCGAAAACAGTCTGCAATTATTGGTGAAAACGCAAAAAGAAAAAAATCTGACCCTCGTTTTACATCCCTTTTTGTATGCCTATCTAACCCGACATTTTTATGCGCTGAAATGGATGTTTAAACACAGATGCCGTCTACGGTTTCAGTCTAAAAATTCTTTCCAGTTGCTGGAATATCGGTTTTACAGCAAGAAAGTGGGAGAAATAAATTTCTGGTCGCCCAATAACAAGAAGACAACCATATTAAATCAGGACTAAGCATGTACTTCAAAAACAGTTATCTACTATTATTGTTGTTCCTGTCGATCAATTCCGGAACTATTTTCGCACAGCAGATTGCCTTACTCAAATACCGCGGCGGAGGAGATTGGTATGCCAATCCGACATCTTTACCCAATCTGACTAAATTTTGCAATCAAAATCTAAACACGTCTTTATCCGAGCCTGTAACGGTGGAAGTGGGAAGCAAAGATCTTTTCAATTATCCTTTTGTGCATCTTACAGGACATGGAAATGTGATTTTTTCGGAAGAAGAATGTCGCAATCTGCGCACCTATCTTATCGCAGGAGGATTTTTACATATAGACGATAACTACGGATTGGATAAATTTATTCGTCCTCAGATGAAAAAGGTGTTTCCCGAACTGGACTTTGTGGAATTGCCATATAATCATCCTGTATATCATCAAAAATACAATTTTCCCAACGGATTACCCAAAATACATGAACACGATAATAAGTCTCCGCAGGGCTTTGGATTGATTTATGAAGGTCGATTAGTGTGTTTTTATTCCTACGAAACCGATTTGGGCGATGGATGGGAAGATTATGCAGTGCATCTCGACAGCGAAGAAATCAGAACAAAAGCATTGCAGATGGGCGCTAATATTATTCAGTATGTCTTCACCCGATAAGGAGGAGGTAAAAACGAAAGTCCGCATAGACAAATGGTTGTGGATGGTTCGTCTGTACAAAACAAGAACAATGGCAGGAGATGCCTGTAGTTCAGGGAAAGTCAAAATAGACGACGTCAATTGCAAACCTTCTCGCGAAATAAAAATCGGGAGTATCGTGCAGGTTCGCACAGGACAAATCCAAAAAACAATACAGATACTCAATTCACCCAAAAGTCGCATTGCAGCAAAATCTGTCCCCGACTACTATCTCGACCTCACCGACAAAGAAGAATACGACAAACTAAAACAACTTGACTCTCAGTTTGAACATCGAGAACACGGCATCGGACGTCCAACAAAAAAAGACAGAAGACAGTTGAATAAATTGAAAATTGAAAATTGTCTGAACCGCTGATTTATATTTCGGCTTGTTATTGAGCATAGTTGAAATCTGAAGTTCGACCTCGAAGAGGTCAAATATTTATAGAAGAAATGTTCTCCTCTATTGTACGTCCCCAATAGGGTCGAATAGAATCACAACCTCTTACATCTGTTTATAATTTCTATTTGCTTTATTTACACCTCATTGCGACGGATGTCTTTTTGCTCTGTTTTTTCTCTACCATTTGACCGAATATAATCATCCCCTTGTGTGTCCAAAGTTATTTTGTCATGGATGTTTCAATTATTTATACTATCTTTGCAAACATTTTAATCAGGACAGATACAGATAACGATAGATTCATGAATGACATTGATAATCCGCAGAATGATATAACAGAAAACGAACCTCAGGCAATGGAAGAAAAACAAACCAATAACGATCTTCAAAAGATATTGCACGTCCGCAGTATGTTTGAAGATTGGTTTTTGGACTATGCTTCTTATGTTAATCTCGACCGCGCAGTTGCCGACATCAGCGACGGATTAAAACCCGTACAACGACGCATCCTCCATTCAATGAAGGAAATCGAGGACGGAAGATATAACAAAGTTGCCAATATCATCGGCAATACCATGAAATATCATCCGCATGGAGACGCTTCTATCGGGGACGCCTTAGTGAATATGGGTCAAAAAGACCTCCTGATTGACTGTCAGGGGAACTGGGGAAATACCCTCACAGGAGACAGCGCCGCCGCTCCCCGTTATATCGAAGCCCGTTTATCCAAATTCGCTTTAGAGGTTGTCTTTAATCCGAAAACAACAGCTTGGAAACATTCCTACGACGGCAGAAATAAAGAACCGATTGCTTTGCCTGTCAAGTTTCCGCTTTTGCTCGCTCAGGGAGCCGAAGGTATTGGCGTTGGACTTGCTTCCAAAATCTTTCCGCATAATTTTCTGGAACTTATCGACGCTTCTGTGGCTATTTTGGAAAATAAAGATTTTGTTATTTATCCCGATTTTCCCACAGCAGGCTATGTCGATGTAAGTAATTACAACGACGGACAACGCGGTGGAAAAATTCGCGTGCGTGCAAAGATCGTTCAGACAGACAAAAAAACGCTTGCCATTACGGAAATCCCTCCCGAAACAACAACGCAGTCCCTGATTGAAAGCATTACCAAAGCGGCGGACAAAGGAAGAATAAGTCTTCGGAAGATATTCGAC
>JAISRU010000077.1 GCA_031273515.1 Bacteroidales bacterium
TGGAAGAAATCCGTTTACGAATACGTAATGATTTTAATCGGCAGTTTTATTATGGCTGCCGGATTTGTTATTTTTATTTCACCTTTTAAACTTGCTCCGGGAGGGGTCTACGGTATTGCCATCACGCTGCACTACCTGACGGGCGCTTTACCAATCGGACTTTTTGCTCTATGTTTAGATATTCCGCTGTTTTTAATCGGGACGCTTCTCTTAGGTTCCAAATTCGGAGCAAAGACATTGGTCGGCATTTTTTCTTTGTCCGGATTCACCACGCTGTTGGAAAAACTCTACGGTTACGAACCATTGGTTACCGACGACTATTTTCTGGCGTCCGTATTCGGCGGAGTATTGATCGGAATAGGTCTTGGGTTAATATTCAAATCGCGAGCGACGTCGGGCGGAACGGATATAGTGGCAATGATTATCAATAAATACAATAAAATTCCTGTCGGACAATTACTCATTTACATCGACACGGTTGTGGTCTTCGCAGGATTGATTGCATTTCAGGATTGGCGTATTCCTTTGTATTCGTGGGTAACGATCTTCATCACAGGAAAAATAATCGACATGATGATAGCAGGAGTCAATTCGGAGAAGGCTGTTTACATTATTTCCGACCAATACGAGGCTATTCGAGATAAGATTATTCTCGAAATGAACAGAGGAGGAACTTATCTTCGAGGAGAAGGAATGTTTAACGGAACGGAAAAGAAAATCATCTATACCATTGTCGACAGAAAAGAACTCATTTTGTTACAACGCTACGTCCATGAGATAGACCCGAATGCCTTCATGACGGTGGTCGATTCGACAGAAACGCTGGGAGAAGGATTTCATTCGTTAAAAGAAAAGGTTAATTCATAAAACAGTTACAAATAAAAACATATCATGTTATATACGGAAAATCAATTTAAAAGATATACGGTTACTTCGGCGCTCCCATACGCCAATGGACCTGTTCACATCGGACATCTGGCAGGGGTGTATATTCCTGCCGATATTTATGCGCGATATTTGCGTTTGGCGGGAGAAGATGTGATTTATATAGGCGGTTCGGACGAACATGGGGTTCCGATTACCATTAAAGCTCGTAACGAAGGAATAACTCCTCAGGAAGTGGTCGATCATTATCATGCGATTATCAAGAAATCGTTTGAAGATTTCGGAATCAGTTTCGACATTTATTCTCGAACGTCCGATCCCATACATCACCGGACGGCGTCTGATTTTTTCCTTAAGCTCTATCAAGACAATAAGTTTATCGAGAAAACGACCCAACAATATTACGACGAAGAAGCTCGACAGTTTCTCGCAGACCGTTATATTACAGGCGTCTGTCCACATTGTTCCAACGAGCGTGCGTATGGAGATCAGTGCGAATCCTGCGGAACAAGTTTAAGTCCGACGGATTTACTTCATCCCAAATCGGTCTTGAGCGGCAGTGAACCTGTTCTCAAAGACACCAAACACTGGTTTCTGCCATTGAACGAATACGAGGATTTTCTCAAAGAATGGATTTTGATACAACATAAACAGGATTGGCGTTCTACGGTTTACGGACAATGTAAATCGTGGATAGATATGGGATTACAGCCTCGTGCGGTAACGCGGGATTTGGATTGGGGTATCAAACTGCCTGTTCCCGATACCGACGGAAAAGTACTCTACGTCTGGTTTGACGCTCCGATTGGATACATCTCTGCGACCAAAATCTGGGCAGATCAGCATCAAAAAGACTGGCAGCCTTATTGGAAAGACACTGAAACCAAATTGGTACATTTCATCGGGAAGGATAACATTGTTTTTCACTGTATCATATTTCCTGTGATGCTCAAAGCCGAAGGGAGTTATATTTTGCCGGAAAATGTTCCTGCCAATGAGTTCATGAATTTGGAGAATGACAAGATTTCCACATCCCGCAACTGGGCGGTATGGCTGCACGAATACATGGAAGATTTTCCGGATAAACAGGACGTCTTACGTTATGTCCTGACAAGCAGCGCTCCCGAAACCAAAGACAATGACTTTACATGGAAAGATTTTCAGGCAAAAAACAACAATGAATTAGTGGCAATCTTTGGTAATTTTGTCAATCGGACGCTCGTCTTGACCCACAAATATTATCAGGGACGAATACCTGCAAAGGACGTCCTGAACGAAACAGACAGAGCGGTGATGGAACAGATTAAGACTTATCCCGAATTAATCGGACGCAATATAGAAAAATATCATTTCAGGGACGGACTCTCCGAACTGATGAATTTAGCACGTCTGGGCAACAAATATCTGACGGATAATGAACCGTGGAAAGAGATCAACACAAATCCTCAACATGTAACTTCTGTTTTGAACATTGCATTGCAGATAGCGGCAAATCTGTCGATATTGTGCGAACCGTTCTTGCCTTTCACTGCCAAAAAACTACAGACCATGCTGAATATGCAACCTGCGAAATGGTCAAAAGCAGGATGCGTTTCGTTGTTGGATGAGGGGGCTTTGATTGGCGAGCCGACGCTTTTATTTGAGAAAACAGAAGACAGCGCCATCGAGGAGCAACTGCTGAAATTGAGAAAAGCAAAGGAACAAAACGCTCAAAACGCACAACAAGACGTGGAAGTCGAACCTCAGAAGGCATTGATTTCGTATGAAGATTTCATGAAAGCTGATTTGCGGATATGTCAGGTGTTGGAAGCGGAGAGAGTCGCAAAGACCAAAAAACTGCTGAAACTGAAAGTAGACACAGGTTTTGACATAAGAACCATTATCAGCGGGATAGCAGAAAATTACGAACCCGAAGCCTTGACGGGCAAAAAAGTATTGATGCTGGTCAATTTGCAGCCAAAGGAGATCATAGGAACGGTATCTCAGGGGATGATATTAATGGCAGATTGTAATGGTACCTTGGGTATTTTGACGTCCGACAAAGACATGCCCAACGGCAGCATTGTAAAATAGAAACGGTCAGACCCATGAAGCTGTTACACAAAGGCGATATTATCCGGATTGTAGCTCCGGCACGCGCTATTACAGAAGACGAATTAATGTCGAGCGTTCATTTCTTGCAGGAGCAGGGGTATCAGGTGGAATTTGGCGATCATCTTTTTTGTCGTCATCATCAGTTTGCAGGAACGGACGCCGAGCGAACTGCCGATTTTCAGGATGCTTTGGATACAGAAAGGGTAAAGGTTGTCTGGTGTGCAAGAGGGGGTTACGGATGTCTGCGGATTATAGACAGACTTGATTTTTCCAAATTTGCCCTTGCACCCAAATGGGTCTGCGGATACAGCGATGTGACGGTTTTCCATACATATATTAATAGCATCTTGCGACAGCCTTCTTTGCATGCGATTATGCCGGTCAATGTACAGGGGAGCGAAGCCGCATTTGGGTCTCTTCGGACAATGCTTTCTGCGCTCGAAACGGGCGAGGTTTCTTATACGGTAGCGGTTCATCCACTCAACAGGACAGGCGAGGCAAAAGGGGAATTATGCGGAGGAAATCTTTCTGTGTTGTATGCTGTCAATGGTTCTGTGTCCGACCTGAACACCGATGGGAAAATTCTTTTCATAGAAGATCTGGATGAATATCTTTATCATATCGACCGCATCATGATGTGTTTAAAGCGCAGTGGGAAATTAGAAAATCTGTCGGGATTGGTTGTCGGAGGCATGGAGGACATGCACGATAATGCAATTGCGTATGGAAAGAGCGTCGAAGAGATCATTTGGGAACATGTTGAGGAATATCAATATCCTGTCTGTTTTGGTTTTCCTGCCGGACATATTCCCGACAACAGGGCTTTGATTTTGGGCGGAACTTCGATGCTGAAAGTAACCAAAGAACATGTACAATTTCAAATAAGAGCAACGTGAAGCCTCGTTTGTGGACAAAAAGGACGAATGTATTTCGTCAATGGGTTTGTATTTTAATTGTGTATGCTGCCTGTGTTTTCAAGATACGGGAGATGTCGTTGGGATTTCAGTCGTTATCGTCTGTGGATGTATTTGCGTTTTTGTATGCGTATTCGGATGTCTGTTGGCTGTTGATTTCGATTTTGTTATTTCTGAATGCAATATCGTTGTTGTTTTTCTTACGACGATATTCCTTGACGGGGATACGAAATTATCATCCGATGTTTTTGTATTTGCTGCTCAGTTTTGTCTTTCCCTGCACGATCACATTATGGGGGATGCTAACGATATTAGTTACGATCAATGGACTATTTCCTCAGTTGTTCGACATGGACGAAAAAAACATCTATGTGAAGACGTTTATATACGGATTATGGTGTGGATTATTATCGTTGTTGTATACTCCGTTCCTGCTTTTGCTGATTTT
>JAISRU010000005.1 GCA_031273515.1 Bacteroidales bacterium
TTCACTTGTCTACTCGTTCACTAATAAATCGCAGTTTAAGACAATTTACTTTTCAGGAATTTGCCGGTGAGAGAACGGGGACAGTTCACTATATCTTCAGGAAGACCGGCAAAGATAATACTTTTTTTTTCTAACTGTATATATTTATTGGCTTTTATATAGCCATTAATTTTAATCCTGTAAAGCCTGATTCAGACAATGGCGACGCAATGACGACGTTGATATTTGCGTCCGCATGGCAATTATCAATTGTCAATTATCAATTGTCAATTAGTTTGTCATATTCTGGTAGTGTTGATAGAGTTTCCAGACGTTGAAGACATAATTTTGCAGTCGTTTGCCTCTGTATAGTCCGCATTGAAGTTTTATCTTTCCGATGTATTTTCTGTCGGAAAGTTTTCCTGTCATCTTATTGACGTCCTCCCATTTGTTGGGATCGAATCCTTTCTTCTTCGCCAATAGACGAGCGTCGTCGACATGACAATGTCCACCATTATAGGCTGCCAAAACAAATCTGTACAGATCGACACTGTCTTTTACGCCCGCATTCCAATAGTAAACAGCCAATTTGTGCAAGAGTTCGCATCCTTTGGCAATGTTGTCTTCCACCGAAAGCGTATCCATAGAGTCCGACGTGTGATGAGGCATGAGTTGCATTAATCCGGAAGCGCCGCCTCCTCCGACCGCATCGGGATTAAATCGCGACTCCTGATAGATCACCGCCGCAACAAAACGCCAATCCAATTTGTTCTTTTGTGCATGTTTTCTGATTAAATGGTCGTAATCCGAAATGAAAACATCCTCAGAACCACGCTGTCGTCTGACGATTTCCCTGCGTTTCTGTGCATTCGGAGCATAGTATTTGTTTATCAAAACAGAATAGTCGTTTGTCTTTTTGAAACTGTCCAAATAAGTGTCGACAAGGGTCTGCAAAGCAATATTATTTTTGTTCACAAGCCAATGTAAAGGCTGAGTATCCGTCAGTCTTACGGAATAATCCAGATTTCTATTCAACCGTGAATTGGAACGCACGTTTTTTTCATAATCGATAAACATATCTGCTTCTTTATTCTGCAACATGTCCGAATACCTGCCGACTAAAAACGATTCTTTCAGCGTCAGCCTGACGCCGGACGGCAGATTACGGGATAAGGTCAAAGCATCTTGATAAAAAACAGACAAAAACGGAAGCGTCAGCAGGAACGCATGGTCGGCAAGACTGTCTTTTGGAGAAATCCATTGACCATTTTTGTCCACCAACAGATTCTCTTTTCGCTGGACAAGTACGCGCGGAGAATACGAATGAGGCTCGGTGTATAAAAAAAAGACGTCGTGATAAAAAGCGCTGCTGATATCCATTGCCAACAAATCCACTTCTCCGGTGAGCAATGCGATAAAATTGTCCCAATAAGTATCGTAGACGGAATAAGTCGTATTCAGTCCCATGTCATGAGCAAATAACTCGGTCAGTTCGTAATGAAATCCTTTGACTGTTCCGTTTTCGATATAGTAATCGTTTGTATTGGGAACGATTCCCACTCGAATATATCCTCTGTCTAATATTGCCTGCAAAGCGGAAACGACAGCAGGCTCATTGATTTTCTTCGGTTTACTCAAAATCATGGCAATGCAGAGTAGCGCCACAAAGACGCCAAAGAGGAGGATAAGTCTTTGTTTTGTTCCCATGATTTACTGTTTTATAAATTTAGCGGTCTGCCTGACGCCGCTTTTCGACATGAAACAGATTATATAAACGCCTGCCGACAAAGAAGAAACGTCAATGGTTTCTGTTGTTTTGTAATTCGGATTTGTGGACTCAAAACGACGTCTTCCAAACATATCGTATATGATGACGGATTGTATAAGCATGTCCGACGCCATGGTGAAATGCAGACAGTCATCGACAGGATTGGGGAAAAGCTGCAAAGAAAAGGCAACAGGAATTGGGTTTGCAATCGAGATTGTTCTCGGCGGCGCTTCCACTCCCCGATAAAAAGACAGCCCTCCCGCATAATTTCCTGCGATAATATCAGGATAGCCGTCATTGTTAACATCGCCCAAGGTTACAGCGGTTCGTATTCCTTCCCTGACGGGGAAACTTTTATTATTGTCGATAAAGAACAGTTCGCTGAGTTCCATGACAAATTTCCCATTCAGATTTCCGTCTATCTGTTTATAATATTCGATGCTTCCTTTTTCGGAGGCGACAAACAGACGAGTTTCTCCTGTTGTTGTCCGAAAGAAACAGGGCGTTGCATATCCGAAGTAAGAATAATCGAAATCCCGCACATTCACTCCTCCCAGACTGTCGGTTTGCAGGGAAAACGAAGGAGCGGATAGCGTTCCCGTATTCTTGTAAAACAGGAGATTGCCTCGTCTTGTGCCGACAATCAAATCCAAACGTCCGTCTTTATCCAGATCGAAAAGCTGAACGGCAGGATATTCGGGCATTTGTAGCGAGAGATAATCCGTTACAGAGGCAGAAAGAACAAGCGTGTCGGACGAAACGGAATTATTTTCTAAATAGACCAGATTATTTTTTGCCGTTCCCAGCAGGATGTCAGGTTTACCGTCCCCGTTCAAATCGCCGACGGTCGGGATAAGGGAAGTATATCCTTTTTGTCGGAGGTCTGCCAGATTGTCTGTTATGAGTAGAAAGGCAGGACGGGTCGCTGTTCCGGTGTTCCGAAAATAAGCTACGGACGCCGAATAATGACACGTAATAGAATAAGCATTTGAAACGGTACTGTCGTAATAGCCATAATTGCCGACGAGCAAATCCAAAAGTCCGTCGCCGTTCATGTCGTGCAGGACAGGATATGCGCCCGATCCAAAATCAGGCATTTCGTTTTGGAGAAAGGATTTTGTTTGCAATTCATAATGCGGATACTGTGCTGTTGCCGTGTTTTTATAGAACCATACGCTTTCTTTATTTTCCGATTTTGTCAGTGTGAGGTCGAAGGGAGAAACGAGCAAATCTTGCAGACCGTCGCCGTCTACGTCTGTCAGCGCGGGACAGGGCATGGAATACAATTGCACGGAAACGTCGTAAGAAGGAAACAGACTGTCTTTAGCAACAATATGTGCCGAATCGGGACTGCCTCCGTTTGTGAGCAACATCAGATTGGGATAATCCATATCGCCGATCAATAAATCCTGCAAACCGTTTCCGTTTTCGTCGAAGGAGAGCATGGTCGAACCGGTATGTCGGTGTTTGGTTGCGCCTTCTTCGAAACAGTAATCGTTCAGGGTGATGGCGTTGTATTCTCCGCTTTCCGAAAACCGTCCCCAGCAATGGTCATTGAGTTCAAATTCTAAATGATCTGTGTTGCCGTATTTTTCGACGGAAAG
>JAISRU010000018.1 GCA_031273515.1 Bacteroidales bacterium
TTAATTTATTTTTTTAGAAACAAACTAAACATTATCAGTAATATGATGAATCAATACGAAGCCGTTTTCATTATGACTCCCGTTTTATCTGATGAACAGATAAAGGAAACGGTAAACAAATTCGAGCGAATAATGCTCGACAATGGATGTGAAATTATCCATCAGGAAAATTGGGGAATGCGAAAGTTAGCTTATCCCATTATGAAAAAATCTTCGGGTTTTTACCATTTATTCGAGTTTAAGGCGAATGGAACTTTTATTAAAGAGTTTGAAATTCAACTTAAACGGGATGAAAGAGTGATCCGTTTTTTAACCGTTGCATTGGATAAATATGCTATCGAATACAATAAAAAACGTCGAGAGTTGAAAAAGAATAAAAATAACGAAGAAAATAAATAATATATGAGTTCACATAACACAGACATTCGGTATTTAACGCCTATAGCAGTTGACGTCAAATGGAAAAAGTATTGCCGGTTTAAAAAACACGGTATTAAATACATCGATTACAAAGATCCTCAATATTTGTTTCGATTTGTAAACGACCAGGGGAAAATATTACCAAGACGTTTAACTGGAACATCACTGAAATATCAGAAAAAAGTTGCTCAGGCAGTAAAAAGATCCCGTCATTTGGCGCTCATGCCTTATATCGGGGATAATTTAAAAGAAACTAAATAAAGGAGGATAATATTTATGGAAGTAATATTAAAAGAAGACGTTCTAAATCTGGGATTTGAGAACGATATTGTATCTGTAAAAAATGGATATGCAAGAAATTATCTGTTTCCAAAACGTTTAGCTATTCCTGCCAATGAGTCGAACCGTAAAATTCTGGCAGAAACAATCAAACAACGCAGTCGTAAATTGGAAAGACTAAAAGCGGATGCGGAAACCATTGTCCAAAAACTGAATGATATTAATCTTATGATTAAAGTCAAATCATCAGAAGAAGGTAGAATTTACGGTTCGGTAACAAATGTTGCGGTTGTAGAAGCATTAAAAGAACAGTTCAATATAGAAATTGACCGTAAAAAGATCAATATTCTCACTGGACATATCAAAGAATTGGGACAGTATAAAGTTGCCGTTCCTTTACGAAAAGATGTTTGCGCCGAATTTACAATTAATGTAATTGCAGAATAAACAATCTGGAAGAAATTAGTTATTTGATTATTTATTAATAGAAGTTTCTTGATTTTTTAATCAGGAAACTTCTTGTTTTTTTTCGCTCTTTTCACTTGTCTTTGCTACTTATTTAGGTTAGATTATTATGCTCAATATCGCTTTTTTCGGACCTCCGGGTTCAGGTAAAGGAACTCAATCGAAGTTGCTGTTAGAAAAATACGAACTGGAATATATCTCAACAGGAGAAATACTGAGGGATGAAATTTCACGTCAGACTTCTCTCGGAATAACGGCAAAAGCCCTGATAGAAAAAGGACAGCTTGTTCCTGACGAATTAGTCGTCCAACTGTTGGAAGACAAACTGACCGTAAACAGCGATGCAAACGGATTTCTTTTCGACGGATTTCCCCGTACATTAGTACAGGCTTACATTCTGGAAGGATTACTCTTGAAATTGAATGCTTCCTTATCCTGTATGATCAGTCTGGATGTGCATCAGGACGAATTAATAAGACGTCTGTTAGAAAGAGCCTTTATCCAAAACCGATCGGACGATGTTGAACACATTATTCTGGAACGCTTCAAAGAATATGAAACCAAGACTTTAGCTGTTGTCGAATTTTACAAGAGCAGAGGAATGTATGTTTCGGTTCATGGTACGGGAACGGCAAAAGAAGTGTTTGAAAGAGTGGAAAATGTGATCGACAGCGTGGTAAAAGTATCTTCTCAGAACGTGGTTTTGATCGGACGACCCGGTTCGGGAAAAGGAACACAGGGAGAGATTTTTGCACAGAAACATAACTTTCATTACATCTCGACAGGCGAATTATTGCTCAATGAAATCGCCAAAGGAACGGATACGGGCAAAGACGTTAAACGACTGTATGAAAATGGAATAAGCGTGGAAGATGAAACCATTATCAAAATGGTGGAAATGGAAATGTCGCAGGCGCATGGCAACAGAGGTTTTATTTTTAAAGGATTTCCCCGTACATTGATACAGACTTATATTCTGGAAGGAATGCTTCGCAGGATGAATACTTCCATTTCGTTGGTTGTCTATTTGGATGTACCTATGTTGGAATGTTTTAAACGTTTATCTCGACGATCGCAAACGCATGACGCTCGTCCTTATGATAAAACGACTGACCTGATAATCGGTCGGATGGAAGAATTTGAGACCAAAATAAATGCCGTAGTCAAATATTTCAAGAAGCAAAACAAACTTGTTAGAGTAAACGGAATAGGCACGACCGATGAAGTTGCCGCCCGTTTGGACGAAATTTTGGTACGATCGCTAAAGAAAACACGGAGAAGAGATTAAATTTATCGGAAATTTATACTTGTATCCAATAACAAAATGATTAGATGAGCAATGAAAACTTTATTGATTACGTAAAAATATTTTTTCGTTCGGGCAAAGGCGGGAGCGGATCGGCACATCTTGCACGGAACGCACAAACGCCCAAGGGTGGTCCCGACGGCGGAGACGGCGGCAGAGGCGGACATGTTATCTTACGCGGAAATGCACAACTCTGGACTTTACTGCATCTGAAATACACCAAACATGTCTATGCCGGCAACGGAGAAAGCGGAAGCAAAAACCAGTGTTTCGGAAAAGACGGAACAGACGTCTATGTGGACGTCCCTTTGGGAACGATTGTCAAAAATGCGGAAACATCCGAACAGGAAACGGAAATTCTTTACGACAAACAGGAAGTAATTCTGTTTAAAGGCGGGCGCGGCGGACAGGGGAATGTACATTTTAAATCGGCAACCCGTCAGACTCCCCGTTTTTGTCAGCCGGGTGAAGACGGAACAGAAGCATGGAAAATCATGGAATTGAAAATATTGGCAGACGTCGGATTAGTAGGTTTTCCCAATGCAGGAAAATCGACCTTTATTTCTGTTGTTTCCAATGCCCGTCCCAAAATAGCCAACTATCCTTTCACGACATTAAAGCCCAATCTCGGCATGGTGCAATACAGGGACAATCGTTCGTTTGTGGTTGCCGATATTCCGGGAATTATCGAAGGAGCTTCCGAAGGAAAAGGTTTGGGATTACGCTTTCTACGACATATCGAACGAAATGCCGTTTTATTATTTCTTGTCCCTGTCGATTCGGAAAATATCAACAAAGAATACCACATCCTGCTTCATGAACTTCAGCAGTATAATCCTGAATTATTAGACAAAAAACGCATACTGACAATCTCCAAATGCGACCTCCTTCCTGTGGAAGAATTGGAAAAGATAAAACAGGAATTAAAATTAGATGTTCCTCTTTTGTTTATTTCTTCACATACTCAGATGGGCATCACGCAAATAAAAGACGAACTCTGGAAATTACTCAACACAACCGCTACCGTTTAAGTATGCGGAGAACAAAAAGCCCATTTTTCCGCCTTCGGCGGGAACAAGAACAAGAAAGAGAAAGGTTTTGTCTTCCTACCTATTCCCGTTTATGGCTTCTGCAATTATATATATTTTAACTTTCAATTTGCTAAAATATACTTTTTCGCCTGTAATACATTCTCTT
>JAISRU010000196.1 GCA_031273515.1 Bacteroidales bacterium
GAAAATACATATTCCTGAAAGTAAGAATATTCCTTTTGGGGATATCGATGAACAGATCGAACAACTCCCGACAAACAAAAAAACGGTTTTTGTCTGCAATCAGGGGACGAAAAGCAAGCAAACCGTCGAATATCTCAGTGATTGTTACCCATTCCATGCAATATACTATCTGGAAGACGGCATTACGGGATGGGTCAAAATGAATGAACAAAACAAAACAAATATAGAGTAATAAATAGAATAATAAAATAATTACAAAATGAATACAGCACAAGTAAAGAAAACGATTGAATTGCTTCCGTTGCTCAACTGTGGAGTCTGCGGACAAAAAACATGTGAAGATTTTGCCCGCGAGGTTGATCTTGGCGTTGAAACTCTGAAGAAATGCATTCACATTGCGGACAAAGTAGATAAGTCTGCCGAAGAAGCAAAAGCCTGTTTTATCTGCGGCAGAGAAGGTCTGGGGATGGGCGATAAACTTCAGTGGAAAGATAATCTGGGTCGGGATTTCGATTTTATTCTGGATTGTTTTCCCAACGAACCGGGTCCGAAAGAAACAATCTTGCCTTATAATCCGACCTTGGTCAAAGAACTCGACGTGAAAAAAGGCGACGTTATGATTGGTCGTCCGATGGGGATGTCATGCGGATGTCCGATTACCCATTGCGGCGTAGTGTCTTCGGTCGATGCGCGTAATGGCGTCATTTATTGGAATGTAACGGGTCCTCTCAGACCACGACATGGCGGTTTTGTCGATATTGGTTATTACGTTTCTCAGGCGTACGAGGGTATTATCAAAGAATCGAAAGAAGAAATAAAACTCGGCAGAAGATATTGGTTTCTTCCCCGCAGATGTATGCTGCAATGGCGACACAGCGGTCTGGTAAATGCCGTCACCAAACTAAAAGATGGAGGCTATAAAGTCCGCATCGAAGGACTTCTAATCGGATAACAGAGAATTGAAAATGGAGAATGGTTAATGCCATTCGGACGCAAATACTTCCGTCGTCATTGCGTCGCCATTTTCCTCACCCCCCTGCCCCTCTCCAAACTGGAGAGGGGAGAAACGAGGAGAGGGGAGAAGCGATGTGGCAACCGACGCAGCGGTTCGGCAGAGTAGAGAGGAGAATTAAAGGGCAACTCCTTCGGAGTTTGAGAGGACGAGGTCGCTTTTTCACCCCGCACTGCGCTCCGCTTGTACGAGGTTATCGAAGGAAAACACCTACGGTGTTAGTTTTGCGCAATGACGGCTATCTTATTTGTGTCCACATGGCAATCCTGTAAACCTTGATTCAGACAATAGCGACGCAATGACGGCGGAGGTATTTGCGCCCGTATGGCATGACTAAAAATTATCAATTTAAAGAACATCGTGGATTAAAATTCAGGATACCAGAGTACCGGTTGTTTGTTGACGATGGAAGTCGGCACATTGATAATTCGTTGATTTATACTGCCTGCGAAGCGGTATGTTTCGTCGTATAGCATTTCCATAAAAGGTCCATCGACCAATACATCTATATAAGGTAATATTTGAGAAAGCATTGACGAGGCAAGTATTTCTTCGTACAAATAGCCGGTATAGCACCAAATTGTTTTGCGAGTCTGTCTGCGGATTTGTTTAGCCAGTTCGGTGAAAGCCTCGACTTGCATCAACGGATCTCCGCCGCTGAAGGTAACATTTGAGAACTCTGCGGATTTGATTTTCTCCATAATAGCATCAAACGTCCAGAGCGTTCCGTTGGAGATGTCCCACGACTGAGGATTGTGACAGCCCTTGCACCGATGCGGACAACCGGCAGCATAAATAGCCGTCCGAAATCCGGGACCATCTACGGTAGTATCTTCAACAATATTCAGTATCGAGATCATTCATGTATAACGCGATCGTTCAATTCGGCTAATTTAGCTTTGTTCCATCTGTCTGTTGTTCCGACGAGGTAGCCGGTGATACGTTGCAGGCGGTCGATGTGCTGACTTCCGCATTGAGGACATTCGGTCAATTGAGCCGCAGCATTTTCGTATCCGCAATCCATGCAGCGGTTGCGATTATGATTCACCGATGCATAACCCATGTTATATTTATCCATCAAATCGACAACAGTCATAATTGATGCGGGATTATGGGTCGCATCTCCATCGATTTCCACATAAAAGATGTGTCCGCCGCGAGTCAGTTCATGGTAGGGAGCTTCAATTCTTGCTTTATGATGAGCGCTGCAAGAATAATACACAGGTACATGGTTCGAATTGGTGTAATATTCCTTGTCGGTAACGCCTTCGATAATGCCGAATGTTTCTTTATCGCGTCGGGTGAATTTGCCTGCAAGTCCTTCGGCGGGAGTAGCCAACACACTGTAATTATGCGCATATTGTTCACAGAACTCCGTGATGCGGTCGCGCATGTGGGTTACGATTTTAAGTCCCAACTGTTGTGCATTTTCGTCTTCAGCGTGATGTTTTCCTGTCAGTGCAATCAAGGCTTCGGCAAGTCCGATGAACCCTATAGCGAGCGTCCCCTGATTAATCACATTTTCAATTGTATCGTCCGGATGCAGGGTTTCGCAGCCCTCCCACAAGACAGACATCAACAAAGGAAATTGTTTTGCTAAAGCTGTTTTTTGAAATTCAAAACGATTGTGCAATTGCAAGGCGGCAAGTTCGAGTATCTCGTCTAATTTATGGAAAAACGAAGATATGCGTTCCTGTTCATTTGCAATTGACATACATTCAATGGCGATACGCACCAAATTAAGTGTGGAAAAAGAAAGGTTTCCTCTTCCTATAGAGGTTTTCTTACCGAAACGATTTTCAAAAACCCTTGTCCGACATCCCATTGTAGCCACCTCGTAATTAAAGCGTAAAGGGTCGTCGGCGTTCCATTCTTCGTGCAGATTATATGTCGCATCCAGATTGAGAAAGTTGGGAAAGAAACGACGAGCGCTTACTTTGCAAGCCAATTGGTAAAGGTCATAGTTTCGATCTTCGGGCAGATAGCTCACTCCACGTTTCTTTTTCCATATCTGAATCGGGAAAATGGCTGTTACTCCGTTCCCTACTCCTTGATAAGTGCTGTTAAGAAGTTCACGCATCACGCATCGCCCTTCGGCAGAGGTATCCGTCCCATAATTGATAGAGCTGAAAACTACCTGATTACCTCCGCGAGAATGGATCGTATTCATGTTATGAATAAAGGCTTCCATTGACTGATGCACGCGGATCACGGTACGGTTTACGGCATGTTGCAAAACTCTTTCATCTGCCTGAAGACCATTTAATTCATGCATCAGATAATCATCAAGATGAATGTCGTAAAGATGCGCATAATTTTCGCCGTTGATTTGTTCCATTATTTTCAGTTCTTCTATAAAACTGCGTCTTACAAATGGGGCGAGATAGAAATCAAAAGCGGGGATGGATTGTCCTCCATGCATTTCGTTTTGAGCAGTTTCGAGTGAAATACATCCGATCATGCCGGCTGTTTCTATTCTTTTTGCAGGACGCGATGCTCCGTGACCGGCATTAAATCCGTTTTGAAGGATTTTATCTAACGGATGCTGCACACAGGTAAGACTTTTGGTAGGATAATAGTCGTTATCGTGAATATGGAGATAATTTCGACGCACTATTTCCTTTATTTCGGGAGTGAGCAGATAATCATTCACAAAAGGTTTTGTAGTTTCGCTTGCGAACTTCATCATCATACCGGCAGGGGTATCAGTGTTCATATTAGCATTTTCGCGGGTAATGTCGTTCGATTTTGTTTCGATAATCTCCAGAAACATATCGCGAGTTTTGGCTTTACGGGCAATGCTACGCTGGTCGCGGTAGGAGATGTATTTTTTAGCGACCTCCTTACGCGGACTTTTCATTAATTCCAGTTCGACCATGTCTTGAATTTCCTCAACGGTCATTTGTTCTCGACCCTGACAGGCAATATAATCCGTTATACGTCTTATTAATGAAGGATCTTCGCCTTTTTCGGTGTGAAGCATCGCTTTACGGATTGCCGCCATTATTTTTTCTTCGTTGAAGCCGACAATGCGGCCATCTCGTTTGACAACAGTTTGTATCATATTCGTATAATTTTCATTTGTTTGTAATTTCTATTTACTTTATTTACACGTCGCTGCGTCGGATGCGACTGACTCATTCTTCGCTGTCGCAATGACGGGTATCTTTTTAGTATTCATACAATTATTTCAAATCACTAAAAAACAAATACCGGTTACAAAAGTAGATAATATTTCTTTACCAAATCCAAGTATCGACAAAAAGTTATCAAATAAATTATGAACACAGATTTATCTGATTATTGTCTGAACTGCTGATTTATATGATTAACTGATGAACATGATTACTTTTTCCTCACCCCCTTTTCCCCTCTCCAAACTGGAGAGGGGAGAAAAATCTGTGTAAATCTGTTTAATCAGTGTCATCTGTGTGCTAAAAATAACCGTCCGCAGGCAATTCTCAATTTTCAATTAGATTAAGATCACAGTTCAAGACAATTAATTCCTCATAAACGGATTAAAAAAAGCGCAGAATAAGAAGCAAATCAGAACCCAAAGATTGCCATAGCAGATAACACGCCTGCATTATCATTGCTGCTTGCGAAGGTCTGCCATGTATAATTCACCTGTAATCCGACGTTTCGTTTGATAATCCAGTAGTTTAATCCCGCCATATAATTGATTTGCGTAGATGCTGTTCTTTTGATATCTCTCTGAAAATAATCGACCCGAACAACAGGCTGTAATTTCTCTATAAACGTGTATGCCAGAACAGCATAAGCGCCCATGCTTTCTGTTTTGGAGGTCAGTCCATAGATGTATTCGCTTCTGAAGAGCCATTTTTTATCGTCATAACGCAGACCAAATCCTGCTCTGTTTCGGGTTTCATATTTCATGCTGTCGTTCAGACGGACTTCCCCGACATATCCCGATGCAGATAAGGTAAGCGTCTTTACAGGATGAACATCTATTCGAGCAACAACGTCTTTTGACGTGTTATGATCTCTACTGTTAATTCCTGAGCCATTAAAAACGCCGATGTTGTACTCCAGAACAGCATACGAATCTTGCTGAAACAGTCCGCCATAAAACATCATTCCGATATCTCTTCCGTTAGCTCTGACGCCCGCAACGTCTTCATATCCGACTAATTGGGAAATTATCTGTGCATTGTCGATACATTCCAATGTCATGGGTGAATATGGATTTTCCAAGGAGAACGGCATTTTAAACTGTCCGAACTGAACATTAAAATAAGGTTTGATTTTTGCCCGTATATACGCATCCAATATTTTGGGCGAAGAGGCAAACTCGACTTGTAAACGATAATCAAACCAGCGGGATGCATCTCCTCTTACGTCCAAACGGGCGCGGCGAATATCAAAAGAACTGATGTCGTTGTCGTATTGATAACGGACATTGAGTAAGCCTGATATTTTAGGAAGTTTCGCCAAAACAGCTTCTAATTTGGATATTCTTTGATTCAAAGTATCGCTCTCCTGTGCCTGACAATAGCCTGTCGATGAGATAAAAACAGCCGTCGCCGCAAAGAGATGAAATAAATGTTTCTTCATTTTTCTGTAAATTATCATATTAATATAGTGATTGTTAAATTTATTATTTCCTATCGTCTGTGTAATCCGCATTCTTTATGTTCGGGCGATTCCCACCACCATCTTCCTGCCCGAATATCTTCTCCTTCTTCTACGGCACGTGTGCAGGGTTCGCATCCAATGCTGGGAAATCCTGCATCGTGCAGTTTGTTGTAAGGAACATGCTTTGTCTGAATATATTGTTTGAGCTGTTCCTCACTCCATTCAACCAAAGGATTTATTTTAAGCAGATTATTCATTTCGTCCCATTCAATCAGTCGCGTATTTTTCCGTGTTGGCGATTGCTGATTTCTCAGTCCGCAAATCCATGCTTCCAGACCCTGAAACGCTCTTTTTAAAGGTTCTGTCTTCCGAACACGGCAACATCTTTTACGTTTTTCCACCGTTTCATAAAAGAGATTTATTCCTTCCTGATTTACCATTGTTTCCACCTGAGTGTAATCAGGAAAAAAGACTTCTATCCGAATGTTGTATTTGCTGTTTGTTTTATGGATAAGTTGATAGGTTTCAGGAAAAAGTCGTCCTGTGTCCAATGTGAATATGCGCGCATCGGGTTCTATGCCGACAAGCATTGCCGTTAATACCTGATCTTCCATTCCCAAACTCGACGACAAAGCTATTTTTTTGCCGTATATCTGTAAAAAATGACTAAGAAGTTCTTCTGCGCTTGCGTCCGCAAATTGTATATTTAATCTCTCCGTGTCTGATTTCGAATACATCCTTTGATGTTTTTATTTTTGTAAACGTCTGTTATATTGTCTATTTCATATCATTTTATCCGCTTGCAAAAGTACATAAAAAATCTTGAATTATATACAGACGCTTAAAAAAAGATTTCGCCGTTATAATCAGAGAGTGCATTTCAAATTGACGGTTAATTCTTTTTTGAGGTGTTCTGAAAAATAATTACTACTTTTGCAGAAAAGTTATTGGAAGTTCAAACTCGTTCAATAACTTTATCGACAGAGACGAAAGTAGAAAGTAGAAAGTAGAAAGTAGAATAATAAATATCTTATCCATGAATAAAAAAAGTAATCAGATATTGAAACCGAAAAAAGGCGTTAATGGCAAATATGGTTTTATAGACAAGACAGGCGAAGAAATAATTCCCTGTAAATATGATAAGGCAGAGGCTTTTCTGAAAGGTCTTGCAAGGGTAAAATTAAACGGTAAATATGGTTTTATAGACAAAACGGGCGAAGAAATAATTCCCTGCAGATATGATAAGATAGAAACGTTTTTGAAAGGTCTTGCAAGGGTAAAATTAAACGGCAAATATGGTTTTGTCGATAAAACAGGAAAAGAAATTATTCCGATTAAATATTAAAAGGTAGAGTATCCTCATCCTCATCCTGATTTGATATTTGAAGAAATAGGAATAATTGTGAAATTGAATGGCAAATGGGGAAGCATTGACAAAACAGGAAAAGAAATCTTTCCGTATAAATCTATTTATGATACGGGACAGTTTTTCGAAGGACTTGCCTGTGTGAAATCGCGCGGAAAATACGGCTTTATTGACAGGACGGGAAAAAAAATCGTCCAGTACAAATATGATTATGCATCTATATTTTCCGAAGGACTTGCCTGTGTCGAAATGGATGACAAACGGGGATTTATCGACAAAACGGGTAACGAAATTATTCCGTTGAAATACGATGCGGCAGAGGATTTTTCCGAAGGACTTGCTTGTGTAGAAATAGATGATAAATACGGATTTATCGACAAAACAGGAAAAGAAATCATTCCGCGTAAATATGATGACGCATGGGAATTTTCCAAAGGACTTGCTTGTGTACAATTGAATGGGAAATGGGGATATATTGACAAAACAGGAAAAGAAATCAGTCCAATTAAATATGACAGTATCGGGCATTTTTCCGAAGGCATGGCTGCTGTAAAATTAAATCGTAAATGGGGTTTTATCGACAAGACGGGAAAAGAAATCATCCCGTGTAAATATGATTACACAAGGACGTTTTCCGAAGGACTTGTTGCTGTAATATTGGATCATAAATGGGGCTTTGTCGACAAGACAGGCAAGGAAATCATCCCGTATAAATATAATAATGCAGGAACGTTTTCCGAAGGACTTGCAAGTGTAAAATCGCGCGGGAAATGGGGCTTTATTGACAAGACGGATAAGAAAATCATCCCGTGTAAATATGATGAAACATGGGAATTTTCCGAAGGAGTTGTTGCTGTAATATTGGATCATAAATGGGGCTTTATCGACAAGACAGGGCAAGAAATCATTCCGATAAAATATGATAATGTTTGGAAATTTTCTGACGGTTTGTCGCTTGTTGCCTTGCGTGGACAGGCTTACTCGATTGATAGCAAATATGGATTTGTCGATAAAACAGGAAAAGAAGTTATTCCGCTTCAGTATGAGGAGGCTTATTTTTTCTCCGACGGTCTTGCACGAGTATGCTTGAATGGCAAATGGTTTTATATTGACAAAACAGGAAATTATGTTATAGCTTCTCCGTTGCGGACAACGACGATGGGCTCAACAAAGAAAAAGAAAGAGAAAAAGATAACGATAAGCCGAAATCTCTTATACGCAGGTATGTTGTACTATATTGACAGAGTCAGTAAAGAGGATTGTAAATCTTTGATAGAAAGCTACAAAAAAAACAAAAAGTCGTATGTGGACTTCATTTGCGAGGAAAAGCTCAATGATCCGAAGATAAGTTTGGAAGAGGAGCTGGATTATCATAAAATTATTTTTGGGGAACAATTGGATGATAGTCCGCTTATTAAAATAAGTATAGAGGATGAATTGACGATATTCATGGAGAGTTTAATGTCTGATTATGTCATGGTACTGTATACGCACAAGTCGCTTTTTAAGAAGACATTCAAGGATGAATATGCGGATTATGTTACGAAAGATTTTGAACAGATGACAGAAAATATTTCATTTGATGAACTATTGGAATTTGTCAAAGAACTTCTTGACGAATTGTCGCATATCCCTGCATATTACAACAACTTCAATATAAACGTTTTCAACAGTGAGAACATATCTCAATTCATGATCAAAGAGAAAATGTATGAGTATCAATATAAAAAAGATGAATGATTTCATAAAAGGATTGTCTTAGTGGACGAGTAGACAAGTGGACGAAAGCGCGAAGCGACGCTTTTGTATTGAACTTTCATTTATCTGATTAACATGATTAACTATGATTATTTTCCCTCACCTCCTGCCCCTCTCCAAAGTTGGAGATGGGCAGATAAAAAATCTGTGTTCATCAGTTTAATCTGTGTCATCTAGCGCTAAAAATAATCACCCGCAGGTAATTCTCAATTAACCACGGTAACGGATCCGTTTTTGATGAATGTCTTTGTCTCGGAAAGAGGAATGGCTGAAACAACCCAATAATAAACGCCATTACTGACCGGTTCTCCC
>JAISRU010000205.1 GCA_031273515.1 Bacteroidales bacterium
GCTTCTGATAGAGTTTAAACGGACTCATCGGGAAATTCCTGTTTACTGCGATCCAAGTCATATCGCAGGAAAAAGGAAATATGTCTTTGAAATAGCGCAGAAAGCCCTCTTTTTAGACGTGGACGGACTAATGACCGAAGTACATCCATATCCTGCAAAAGCGCTCAGCGACAAAGAACAGCAATTGTCCGTATCGGAATACGTCGCCATGACAGACAAATTGCTGATGCCTTCCATTTCGGAACTTCAAAGCGCAAGTCTGGAAAAATACAGAGAAGCGCTCGACGCTATAGATAACAACATTATTTATCTTCTGGCGGAACGGTTCGAGGTCGTCAAAAAGATAGCCTGTTATAAAAAGGAAAATAATCTTCCTGTCTTACAGATTAACCGCTGGGAAAATATGCGCAGTCATATTTTGTCGACAGCGCAGGAAGCCCATTTGGACGCCGCTTTTATCACTGCTTATCTGGAACTTTTACACAACGCTTCCATACAATATCAGCAGGAAATTATTCGGGAACATCAATAAGTTGTTCTGCAAAATAATTCCAGAGTTTTTCGTCCGGAGGATTTGCCACAATGGTTGTCGTCTGCAATGACACGGGATGAATAAACGAAATGCTTCTCGCATGCAAACAGATAGATGCATCCTGATTGGAACGGGGAAAACCATACTTTGTATCTCCTTTTATCGGACAACCTATTGCCGACAATTGCGCCCGTATCTGATGATGTCGTCCTGTAATCAATTCTATCTCCAACAAATGATACATATTGGCAGAAGAAACCAGTTCGTAATTCAGTTCTGCTCTCAGGTAGCCTTCTTTGTGAATGCGGGACACAATAACTTTGTTTCTTTGTTCATCTTTAAGCAGATAATGTACCAGATTGTCTTTGGGTTTGGGCGGCAGATCCTTCACGATTGCCCAATAATGTTTAATAATTTGCCTGTCATGCACCAACTGGTTCATGCGGGATAAGGCTTTGGATGTTTTTGCAAAGATTACAACTCCGCTTACAGGACGGTCGATACGATGGATTACGCCACAATAGACATTTCCTGTTTTATGGTATTTAATGCGTATAAACTTTTTCACCTTTTCGGAAAGAGGAGTATCTTCGGTTTTATCTCCCTGTACAATATCTCCGATGCGCTTGTTCACTGCAATAAGGTGATTATCTTCAAAAACAACTTCTAAATTTGAAACTTCCATTTCTTTTTTCAACTATTAAAACAACATATAATTTTCAGGATTGACGCTGTTTCCGTCAATCCATAATTCAAAATATACCATTTGATCAACATCGGTTATCGCGACAATTTGTTTTGCCTGCACAACATCGCCTGCCGACACAAGCGGAGTTCCTGCATGACGATAAAACGTTAATGTATTATGCGGATGATGAATGATTAAACTTGTTCCTTCTTCTGCATCATAGCCTGCATAAATAACAGTTCCTGCGGCAGAAGCATATACGGACGTTCCCTGTTTGCAGGCAATGGCGACGCCCTGATTGCGTCCCTGCTGTTCTGCCTGACCCTTAACAGGAGGAAAAAACAGTCCGGATGCTTTTCCTTCTTTTGATTTAAGCATTTGCGGCTGAGCATGTCCTGCAGACGACGGCAGATTTTCTGTAAGAGATAATAAAAGACTGTCGTAGGCAGTCATCGTGAATGTTGGTTCTTTTCTTGTAGTATTGATTACTTCCGAACTTGTATCTTCAACAAACTTTTCTCCCAGCAAAACCCTTTTGACGTCTTTTTCATAGACTGCGATAGCGGTCAGCATTTCGGTTAAAGAATCTGTCTTTGCCTGAAGTTGTGCAATTTTCCGATTTTGTGCGGCGCTGCCGTAACCGGGTATATATTCTCTCAAGGGAGTGAAAGCTACCAGCGAAATACTCAATATAATAAGAATAACAACAGTAATCATGCTTGCCGTAAAGACAGACAAAGGCGTAAGTTTAAACACTAATTTCTCTTCAAAAGTAGCGTTATTCATGATAACAAAGCGATAATACTTTCGCGAACCTTCTTTAATTTTATCGAACAAAGACATTCTTACTTATCCTTTCTGCTTTTTAGTTATAATTTTCTCAACAATCTTCAAGATAGATTAATACAGATCGGTGAACTTCAAATGTTTTGTATATCGTCCGTTAAAGAGTGAATCTCTGGAGCCGGGCGTAGACAAATCTCTGTACATTTTGGTTGAATATCCGCGAGAAGAAAAAATTCCCATTGCATATTTTTTATCTCCCGTTTCCGTATTATACGACGTAATGTTTGAATAATGAAGTCGTTCCTGATTGATGCCCGATGTAGGAACATTGGCTTGCAGATACAATCCCCAATCGCGGGCGGCGGAATGCACTTCCAACACAATGGAATCCGTATGACGGGACTTAACCCGACTGTCTTCTTTAACTTCGGACGCTATTCTGCTGAAAAAATCGGCGCCCGTCCCTATTGCCAGTGATTTTTCTATGCCTGCTGCTGTTGTTTGCACGTCCACTATTCCCAAGTTCCACA
>JAISRU010000218.1 GCA_031273515.1 Bacteroidales bacterium
GAGAATTGAACATTGTCTTGAACTCTGATTTATATTTCGGCTACACTCAATAACCATCTGATTAAATGATAGACTATGATTGCCATTCGGGTGATTAATTCTAGCACACAGATGACGCAGCTTAAACAGATTATCACAGATTTTTTTTATCACACAGAGTTCCACAGAGTTTTTTTCTCTGTGTTCTCTGTGTAACTTTTTTTTATCTTCCGAAGGATAAAATCCTGTAAATCCTGATTCAGACAAAGGGGAAGACAGTAATCGTCGCTTGCGTTCTTGCCCACTTGTCTACTTGTCCACCATTAACAATTTAATATTTTCGTAACAATATAGTATTCGGACTGTAACAAACGAAGGGTAATTTTGCATCAGTTAAAGTAGACAATCAATCTGAAATTAAAAAAAGAGAAAATGAAAAAAACAATCTCAGCAACAATCATTCTGATGGTATTCTTCGGTAATGTATCGGCTCAAAAGATAAAAGGTTCGGACACCATGTTGCCTTTGTCGCAAAAAGAAGCAGAAAGTTATATGCAACTCTATCCTTCACGAACTGTCTCTATCACCGGTGGAGGTAGCGGAACAGGTATCTCTGCACTGTTGGAAGAAACTACCGACATCGCTCAGTCTTCGAGGAAAATCACCTTCGACGAAAAACAAAAACTTCAGCAAAAAGGGAAAACCGTCAAAGAAGTCCTCGTCGCCTACGACGCCCTCGCTGTTATCGTACATCCGTCGAATAAGGTGAGTCAGCTTACTCGCGAACAATTAGAAGGCATCTTTACAGGAAAAATCAAAAATTGGAAGGAAGTAGGCGGTGAAGATCTGAAAATTATCCCCTATTCCCGCGAAACTTCTTCGGGAACTTACGAATTCTTCAAAGAAAGCGTCCTCAAACACAAAAATTACATGAGCGGCATCATGAGTATGCCCGCTACAGGCGCAATTATTCAGTCTATCAGTCAGACAAAAGGCGCTATCGGTTACGTCGGACTTGCCTATCTCAACACAAAAGTAAAAGCCATCCGCGTGTCCTACGACAACGGAACTACCTTTGTTCAACCGTCTATCGCCAATGCCAAAAATAAAACTTATCCCATCGTTCGACCCCTCTATTATTACTATCTCAGTACGTCGGAAAACAAAGTGAAACCCTTTATCGACTACGTCCTGAGCGCTAAAGGTCAGAAAATCGTAACCGAAACAGGATTTATTACAAAATAGATCATGCGGACAAAGAAAAGCATCTTCTTTAAAATAATAACGGAACGCATTCCTGAATTCCTGCTTGGCATAAGCGGCAGTCTGACAAGTCTGATTATATTACTCATCATTGTGTTTTTATTCAGAGAAGGATTTGGTCTGTTCAGCAATCCGTCGGTAGAAAAAGGATATGTCCTTTGCGTACATGCATCAAATCCGGTGGAAAAACTTAATCCAGATCAAATCAAACAACTCTTCGATTCCGAAATCACCGATTGGAAAACTGTCGACGGCGATGATCTGCCTGTTATGCTGTTTCGTTTCGATGAAATCTTTTCGCTCTATTCGGACGAAGAATTGGGTGAGAATTATTCGCTGCTTCCACAGAAATTGGGAGAAGTAATCGCAGAAAATCCCAACATCATCGCCTTTCTGCCAGAACAATATGTCCCTCGAACAGCGGAATGGGTCAAGATATTGCCTTCGGAACAAATTCGTGTCGCCGATTTTTTCACAGGAAAAGACTGGCTGCCGACTGCAACACCTTCGTCTTTGTACGGGGTTCTGCCGTTGATAGCAGGAACTTTATTGGTGAGTATCTTCGCCATTCTCATCGCGCTACCCTTGGGACTGGGAGCTGCCGTTTATCTGTCGGAACTCGCAAATGAACGAACACGCAAAATCCTGAAACCTATGACAGAACTTCTGGCAGGTATTCCGTCGGTGGTGTACGGGTTCTTCGGACTCGCCGTGCTTGCGCCCCTTATCCAGAAAACACTCAATCTCCCAACAGGTGAAACAGCCTTCACTGGAAGCGTAATTCTTGCAGTCATGGCGTTGCCGACCATCATCACCATAGCCGAAGACGCCATGCGAAATACACCCAGAGCAATGCGTGAAGCCAGTCTTGCACTCGGCGGAACTCAATGGCAAACAATCTACAAAGTGGTTATTCCTTATGCGTCGTCGGGAATTACGGCGGCGGCGGTCTTGGGAACAGGACGAGCTATCGGAGAAACAATGGCTGTGTTAATGGTTACCGGAAATGCTGCTGTGATCCCTCATTCTCTTTTTGAACCGGTAAGAACCATACCCGCCGCAATCGCCGCCGAATTGGGAGAAGCTCCTGCAGGAGGAGCACATTATCAGTCGTTATTTCTCTTGGGATGCATCCTCTTTGTGATTACAATGCTTGTGAGCGTATCGGCTGAAATCATCTCAAAACAAAAATACAAAGAAGCCGTATGAACAAAAAGACAAGTCAAACTACAGCCTTCTGGATTTTCAGACTTCTCGGAATAATCGTCGTGGGAATACTGTGCTGGATACTTGGATTTATTATCTTCAACGGAATGGGCGTTATCAACTGGGAATTTCTGACCACCGCTCCCACCGAAGGCATGACCGCAGGAGGTATCTTTCCTGCCATTGTCGGGACGCTTTGTTTGGTTGCAGGAAGCATCGTTTTTGCATTTCCCTGCGGCGTGATGTCGGCAATATACATGAACGAATATGCAGGCAATGGGTGGATCGTGAAATTCATACGGATCATGACAAATAATTTAAGCAGTATTCCTTCGGTGGTGTTTGGTTTGTTTGGAATGGCTTTGTTTGTCAATACGCTTGGTTTCGGCGATTCCATTCTTGCCGGCTCGCTCACCCTTGGACTTTTAGTTCTGCCGCTCATCATCCGCACTACCGAAGAAGCCCTCAAAGCCATTCCCGATGCGTATCGAACGGGCAGTTTTAGTCTGGGGGCAAGCAAATTGCAGACAATCCGACGCGTGGTTTTGCCGGTGGCGTTTCCCAATATTATCACGGGACTGATCCTTTCTATCGGCAGAGTTTCGGGCGAAACTGCTCCTATTCTGTTCACTGTTGCCGCTTATTTTTTACCCCGTCTTCCGGGGAGCATTTTCGATCAGGTTATGGCGTTGCCCTATCATCTGTATGTCATCGCCACGAGCGGAACTGACATCGAAGCCTCGCGTCCGATTGCCTACGGAACTGCTTTAGTCTTAATTGTAATTGTGCTGTCGATGAATATACTTGCATCCATCATGAGAAGGTATTTCGGCAGAAAAGTAAAAACTAATTAATATGATAGAAACACAGAATATCAATTTTTATTACGGCGACTTTCAGGCGTTGAAAAACATCAGTATGAAAATGGACGCCAATACGGTTACGGCATTTATTGGTCCTTCGGGTTGCGGGAAATCTACCTTTCTACGTCTTTTCAACCGAATGAACGACCTGATTGAAAATACCCGTCTTACCGGAACCTGTTTGCTAAACAAAGAAAATATCTACCATAAATCAATTCAGGTAGATGAACTGCGGAAAAAAGTCGGAATGGTGTTTCAAAAACCGAATCCGTTTCCGAAGTCTGTCTTTGAGAATGTGGCTTATGGTCTGCGGGTGAATAATATGGGAAATAAATCGTATATCGCCCAACGGGTAGAAGAGTCGCTCAAAGCGGCGGCTCTATGGGACGAAGTGAAAGACAAACTGAAAAAATCGGCATTTGAACTCTCCGGCGGACAACAGCAGCGTCTTTGCATTGCCCGTGCGCTGGCAGTTTCGCCATCCGTTCTGCTCATGGATGAACCTGCATCGGCGCTCGACCCCATTTCCACATCCAAAATCGAGGAACTGATACATCTGCTCAAACAAAAATACACCATCGTCATTGTAACGCACAATATGCAGCAAGCCGCCAGAGTGAGCGACAAAACAGGTTTCTTTATGCTGGGCGAACTGATAGAATTTAACGATACGAAAAAGATATTCCTAAACCCCGAAAAAGAACAAACACAAAATTACATCACCGGAAGATTTGGGTAATCAACAAACGACACTAAAACATCAACATCTAATAATAAATTTATTTTTCAATGGATATGAAACATACCGAAAAAGAATTACAGGCGCTGAAAGAAGAAGTAAATCAAATGTGGAAGTTAGTTCTTTCTCAACTCGAGAAAGCGCGACAGTCTTTTTTTGGCAACGATATCGACCTTGCCCGCGAGATTGCAAGTCGCGAAAAACGGGTGAATGCCTTTGAATTGAAAATCGACAGCGACTGCGAAAATTATATTGCGCTTTACAGTCCGGTTGCCATCGATTTACGATTGGTTTTATCGTTGATCAAAATCGGCAGCACCTTGGAACGCATAGGAGATTTTGCCGAAGGAATTGCCCGTCATGTGATCGACAACGATTGTAATACGCTCGATGCTTCCTTGATAGAAGAATTACAGTTGGAAAAAATGTTCGATACGCTCATCGGCATGCTTTACGACAGTTATGTGGCTTTGGAGTCGGAAAATACGAAACTTTCCGGCAAAATTCTGGCGAAAGACGAAGAAATTGATCTGCTTTACCGCAATTCGATCAATATATTGACCGATTATCTGCAATCCAATCCGACATTTATACGCTGCGGACTTAAAACCTGTCTGCTTATCCGCAAACTCGAACGGATTGGCGACCATTGCAGCAATATTGTCGAGGAGATTGTCTTTTATGTAGATGCAAAAGTCTTGAAACATGGAGGTGGAAAATACAAAGAAAATCGTCTGCATATCGAATAAGATGTATCTTTGCAGAAAAATCAACAGTATGACAAAACAGAAAACTGTACAAGTGGCGGGAAGTCGTCCGCGACGTGGGACTGTCCCACAGAAGTTGCGGGAAGCCGTCCTAATGCTTAGGACAGTTCCACAGAAGTTCAGCGAAGACGTCCTAATGCTTAGGACAGTCCCACAGAAGTTCAGCGAAGACGTCCTAATGCTTAGGACAGTTCCACAGAAGTTCAGCGAAGCCGTCCTAATGCTTAGGACAGTCCCACAGAAGTTCAGCGAAGACGTCCTAATGCTTAGGACAGTCCCACAGAAGTTCAGCGAAGACGTCCTAATGCTTAGGACAGTCCCACAGAAGTTCAGCGAAGCCGTCCAATGGTATTGGACAGTGTCGGCTCAAACCATCGCACCCGTCATTGCGAACGTAGCGAAGCGGTTAGTCCGCACCTTAATTATCCTCCCCCCTTTAATTCCCACTCTCCATTTTGGAGAGGGGCAGGGTGAGGACAGATAAAATGTACTAAAAAAGAAATTAAAATAAATCGACATGAATGAAAAGATTTTGATTGTTGAAGATGAAAAGGATATTTGCGAGATACTCGAATTTAATCTTGCGAATGAAGGATTTGAAGTTAGTTCAGCTTCGTCGGCAGAAAAAGCCCTGAAAAAATTAACCCCCGATCATGCACTGATCCTGTTGGACGTCATGATGGGTGGAATGTCGGGCTATAAATTGGCGGAAACACTTCGTCGAAACGGGAATCAGATACCGATTATCTTTCTGACGGCAAAAGATACGGAAAACGATATGCTCACCGGATTTTCGGTAGGCGGAGATGATTATATTTCCAAACCGTTTTCGATAAAGGAAGTCATTGCCCGCATCAAGGCGATACTCAAACGACAAAAACACACATCGGACAACAGCAAAGAAAAAGAGATCGAACAACTTGTTTTTGACCATATCATTATCGACACCGAAATGAAAGAAGTTACGGTGGATACAGAAAAAATCACACTGACAAAAACAGAATTTGAAATCTTACTGCTTTTGGCAAGTTCGCCCGATAGACTGTTTTCTCGAGAAGAGATTATCGACAAAGTCTGGAAAGAAACGCCCTACATCACAGAGCGGACGGTTGACGTCCACATAGCCCGTTTGCGGAAGAAATTAGGAAAACGGGCGTCAGTCATCTCCAATCGTTCGGGTTACGGTTATCGGTTTAATAATACGTCGAAGATATGAAGATAAGCTATAAACAGAAACTTTTTGTCAGCTTTGTCTGCATTTTTGCTTTGTTTACGATCGGGATTGCCATTTTGGAGCAGAGTCGAGAAAGACAACAGAAAACCGAAGAAATGGAAGGAAAATTGGATGCTTATGCCGGTATTGTCCACGCCATCCTGACCCAACATCCCGAAGAACTTACCTGTTTGGACAGTCTGCAAAAACTTTTTCCTGAGAACATCCGTCTGACGATCATCAATCGACAGGGGAAAGTCCTCTACGATAATGCTGTTGCGGAAGTATCTCTGTTGGAAAATCATTCCGAACGACCCGAAATAGTGTCTGCAAAAGAAGAAGGAACAGGGAGCAATATTCGGATTTCGTCGTCCAATCAGCAGGAGTATTTGTATTATGCCCGACGTTTCAACAATCGATTTGTGCGCGTGGCATTGCCTTACGACGTCGGGACGCAAAATTTTTTAAAGCCTGACAATGTCTTTTTGTATTACATTCTTGCTTTGTTTGTGATTGTTCTGTTGCTTATCAGTTATGCGACGGACAGGTTTGGCAAATCGATCCGACAGCTGAAAGATTTTACAACAGCGGCTCAAGCAGACAATATCAGCGCTTATCCCGTCGGTTTTCCCAATGATGAATTAGGAGAAATCGGAACGAAAATAACAGAAAGTTACCGTCAGCTGAAGGAAAGTAAGAAAGAAATTGCGCTCGAACGCGAGAAATTACTTCAACATGTACACAGTTCGGAAGAGGGACTTTGTTTTTTCACGTCCGCAAGGACGGTCGAATTTTACAACGGACTTTTCATTCAATACCTGAACATCATCATGGACGAGGCAAACAGTGAACCGGCTTCTGTCTTGAAAGATCCTGCATTTGAAAAGGCAATTTCATTTTTATCGGACAAGGATCGTCAGGAAAGCTATTTCGAGATGCAAATCAGCAGACAGGGACAGCATTTTGCACTCAGGGTGAATGTATTTGAAGACGGTGGATTTGAAATCATCATCAACGACGTTACCAAACAGGAAAAGACTCGTTTGCTGAAACAGGAAATCACGGGAAACATAGCGCACGAACTGCGTACTCCTGTTACGAGCATTCGCGGCTATCTCGAAACGGTATTGGAACAGTCGTTGGACGCAGACAAGCAGCATCATTTTCTGACCAAAGCGTATAAGCAGGCATTGACATTGTCCGAATTGATTCAGGACATGAGCTTAATCACGAAGATAGAAGAGAGTCCTCAGTCGTTTCGTTTAGAGGATGTCAATATCGGATTGCTGTTGGAAAATCTGCATGACGATCTCGAAATTCCTTTGCAGCAAAAGGGTATCGGGATGACATGGAGTTTTGAAAAGACGATTTTGGTTCATGGCAATCAGAATTTGCTGTATTCCGTTTTCCGCAATCTGACCGACAATGTTATTCGACATGCGGGCGTGAATGTATCGATAGAGGTCAGCATTTACGGTGAGGACAAAGATTTTTATTATTTTTCTTATGCCGACACAGGTATCGGAATAGCGGAGCATCATCTGAACCGTTTGTTTGAACGCTTTTACCGTACAGAAGAAGGACGAACCCGCGACGCCGGAGGTTCAGGATTAGGACTGTCGATAGTGAAAAATGCCATTCTTTTCCACAGAGGAAGCATTGTCGTCAAGAACAGACTCGGCGGAGGATTAGAATTTTTATTTAAGTTGCCGAAATAGTTCGTCCGAAAGAGCGCTCTTGGTTAGCATATCGGCAGTTTCGGCAGGCTCAACTACCGGTAGCTACGTGGCGGTCATTGAGCCTGTCGAAATGAACGCGCCCAAAATCGTAGAGACGTTGCATGCAACGTCTCTACATTGTAAGCATTCCGTAGGAATGCATCGCTCGGTAGAAATAAACGACAAGAACCAACATTGCATCCCGTCAGGGATGCAACCATTAACAAAGGTACATGCCCCCTTGTCTGGCATATCGGCAGTTTCGACAGGCTCAATGACCGGAATTTACAATGACGTAAAAATAATCGTCCTGTTTTCAAATAGTTACATACAACTTTGCTTTTTCTATCGTAGGAACATTTTCTTTGGTCGAAATATGCTGTTCTAATGCTGTGAATCCCCTACGGGGATTTATTTCTGTGGTGTTCATGCGTTTCTATTGATATGAATGTCCTACGGACAATTGGGTTAATCAAAGCAGTTCTGTTTCCCCGTCAGGGGATACATATCAATAGAAAAAGCGATATTTCTCCAAACCATATTGTCCGTAGGACATTCACCTGCGACGACCTCTCCAAAGGGAAATCCATCCCACGTCATCCTCCTTTTTTCCCTGACGACCCGGCGGCAGGGTGGGGACTTACAATGACGTAAAAATAATCGTCCTGTATTCAGATAGTTACAGATGTCCCGTTAGGGACAAAATGTTGGTAGAAAACGGAATGTCAAACACCCGCCGCCGTCCCGTCAGGGACGGAATGTGGGGTGTATTTCAGATTGTCGCAAGCGTAAAAA
>JAISRU010000228.1 GCA_031273515.1 Bacteroidales bacterium
ATGAACCCTCTTAAAGCAGGAAAATCTGTTTTATTTTCTTTTTCCGACAACAGAAATATCCGTTTATACCGTATGCCGTCCTCGTCGAGAGCCTATCCGCTTTCTTTGGAAGCAAAAGCAAAAATATATAAAACGATGTTCGACGAAACAAAAGAACAAATCGGACAATGAATAAAAAAGACTGTTAATCATTCTATTGCGAACGATATTTGCAAAAAACGAAAGACAAATCTTCAGAACAATAAACCTTGTCCGACTGCCTCTAAAAACAATTTTGAACAGGACAAGAAATTCCTGTGATTTTGTAACGAAAAAAATTGTATCTTTGCACTTCGAAAATAAACCCATACGACAATGGCAAAAAAGAATAAAGAAGCTAGACAGCAAATCATTTTAGAGTGTACAGAACAGAAAACATCAGGTATTCCGGGTATGTCGAGGTATATTACTACCAAAAACCGTAAAAATACGCCGGAACGTTTGGAATTGAAAAAATACAATTCGTTTTTGAAAAAAGTAACTGTTCATAAAGAAATTAAATAAGAGTAAATCATGGCAAAGAAAGTTGTTGCAACATTAAAGAAATCGACAGGTAAAGATTTTGCGAAGGTAATACGTATGGAACGTTCTGCAAAAACAGGCGCCTATACCTTTAAAGAAACAATTGTCCCCACAGAACAAATTAAGGATTTTTTAGACCAGAAATAAGCAATAATCCATTGGGGTAAGTTCAATAAACGGAGGGTCTGACTAAAACAAAACAGCGGTTCTTTCATAACAAAGGCTAACAATCGCCTTATGTTCGGACTGTCTTTATTTTGGAACAGATGCGTTCGTTCTCTTTGAGATGTTTCCGCCTCCCGAAAGAGAGGGGGATTATCTATTTTAGCTACCCCTTTAAAACCGAAAGATTTTCACGATGATAAATATTACATTTCCTGATGGTTCGATCAGATCGTATCAACAAGGCATTAGCGCGTATGATATTGCGTTGTCCATAAGCGAAGGTTTGGCTCGCAATGTGTTTGCCGCCTTGATTAATAATGAAATGCGGGATATGCATACTCCTGTTTTGGAAGACGCTCATCTTCGTCTGATTACATGGAACGACAACGAAGGCAAACATATATTCTGGCATACGTCGGCGCATCTGTTGGCGGAAGCAGTTGAAATATTATACCCGGGCGTGAAATTTGGCATAGGTCCTTCTGTTGAAACAGGATTTTATTATGATATTGATTTTTTGGATTATACCGTTTCTTCCGATGATCTTAAAAAGATAGAAGATAAAATGGCGGAACTCGTTGCCGAAAAACAAATCACGGTTCGGAAAGAAATCAGCAAAGAAGAGGCTTTGCGCTATTTTCAGGAAAAAGGAGATGAATATAAAGTCGAACTTATTCAGGATTTGGAAGATGGAACGATTACATTTTATCAGACAGGATCATTTACCGATTTATGTCGCGGACCTCATCTTCCCAATACCGGATTCATCAAAGCAATCAAACTGACCAGTATTGCAGGAGCTTATTGGAGAGGCGACGAAAAACGCAAACAGCTGACCCGTATCTATGGCGTAACATTCCCCAAGAAGAAAGAATTGGATGAATATCTGTTCATGTTGGAGGAAGCCAAAAAACGCGATCATCGCAAATTAGGAAAGGAAATGGAATTATTTACGTTCTCGCAAAAAGTAGGCGTCGGATTACCTATCTGGTTGCCCAAAGGAGCGGCATTGCGCGAACGTTTAGAGAATTTCCTGAAGAAAGTTCAAAAGGAATATGGTTATCAACAGGTAATCTGTCCGCATATAGGTCATGTGGATTTATACAAAACATCGGGACATTATCAAAAATACGGAGAAGACTCGTTTCGTCCGATTACAACGCCGCAGGAAGGGGAAGCGTTTTTTCTCAAGCCCATGAATTGTCCTCATCATTGTGAAGTTTATGCAAGTAAACCACATTCATATAAAGATTTACCTTTGCGGATTGCTGAATTTGGCACAGTGTACCGCTATGAACAAAGCGGCGAACTGCATGGATTGACCCGTGTGAGAGGTTTCACGCAGGATGATGCACATATTTTCTGTACGCCCGAACAGTTAGAAGAAGAATTTTGTAAAGTGATTGATATTGTGTTGTATATTTTCAAGACGCTCGATTTCAAAGAATTTACGGCGCAAATATCTTTACGCGATCCTGCCAACACCGAAAAATACATTGGTTCGGACGAAAATTGGCAAAAGGCAGAAAATGCAATTCTCAATGCCGCTCAACAGCGGAATTTGAATACGGTTATAGAAATTGGAGAAGCCGCTTTTTATGGTCCCAAGTTGGATTTCATGGTCAATGACGCCATTGGCAGAAAATGGCAGTTGGGTACCATTCAGATTGATTACAATCTTCCCGAACGTTTTGGTTTGGAGTATATCGGGAGTGATAATTTGAAACATCGTCCTGTGATGATACATCGAGCGCCTTTTGGTTCTATGGAGCGTTTTGTGGCTGTATTGATTGAACATACAAGAGGTGATTTTCCTTTGTGGTTGATACCTGTTCAGGCGATTGTTTTACCGATAAGCGATAAATATCAGCAATATGCGCAGGATGTCTGCCGTATGCTTTCACAGAAAGATATTCGGATAGAGATCGACAGTCGAAGCGAGAAAACAGGAAAGAAAATTCGCGACGCCGAAATGCAGAAAATACCCTATATGCTTATTGTCGGAGAACAGGAAATGAAAGATCAATCCGTATCTGTTCGTCAGCATGGGGTAGGGGATTTGGGTTCTATGTCTATCGACGGTTTTGAAACACTGATTAATACAAAAATTGCAGAATTGCTTGCAGTCTGAAAAATGATTGTCTGAATCAGGATTTTCAGGATTAACAGGATTAAATAAATTGAGAATTGAGAATTGCCTGCGGACGCTTTTGTCTTGAACTGTGATTATTGTCTTGAACTCTGATTTATCTGATTAAATGATTGCCATGCTTCGTGTACTCGTTTACTTGTTCACTTGTAAAGAAACACCCATTACTAAAAATATAACCATATAGGAAAATGAAGAAACATTTGTTCCGTCTTTTTGCAGCGGCGTCTTTTTTTGTCCTGCCGACATGCTTTTGTTTGTCACAGGAAACCGATACTCTGAATAAAAAAATCTCCAAATTGGAAACTGTTTTATCGAAACTGCCCAAAGTAGGGGGCTTACTCAATCTCCGCTATCAGTATGAGGACAGTCTTAGTTCTTTTAGTATTCGTCGTGCCTGTTTGGAAGTAAAAGGAGATGCATCTCGTTGGTTTGATTATCGTTTGCAGGTAGAATTTGCCTCTGCTCCCAAGATATTGGACGCTTATATACGGGCAAAGATCAAGCCATATTTCAATGTTCAGTTCGGACAGTTTCAAATACCGTTTTCTTTGGAAAGTCCATACGCTCCCTTCAGATTAGAATGTATGGACAATGCGCAGGTGATTACTAAATTAGTCGGATATGATGATATAGCTTTCGTCAGAGGCATCGGGAGAGATATTGGAGTTATGTTTTATGGCGGATTGTTTAGTCGGGAGTCGTATGCTGTTTTGGAGTATAGCATCGGTATTTTCAATGGCGCAGGAATTAACACCAAAGACAACAATACGTCAAAAGACATTGTTGCACGAATAGATGTTCATCCTTTAAACACGTTTACCTTATCTGCATCGGGTTACGTCGGAGAAGCCTTTCTCAACGACAGCATGAAATATGAAACTCGGAACAGAGTCGGCTTTGGACTGCGTTACGATGATGAAAAATGGTTGTTCAGAAGCGAATACATCTACGGACTCACCTCTAAAACAGAGAGCATGGGCGCTTATGCAGTATTGGCTTATACGTTTATCGGAAAGTTACAGCCTGTTCTTCGGGTAGATTATTTTCAGAGAGATCTGACAACGGCAAATTCTTCACAAATTAATTATACGGTAGGATTGAACTATTGGATTATCAAGCGAAATGTCGGATTACAGGCAAATTACACTTATCAGACTTTCAGCAACAGCGCTAATAATGCAGGAATAATATCTGCAATGGCAACCTTCGTATTCTAATGATTGTGTTATTCAGGCTATTGAGAATTTCCAGTCATGCTATACGGAAGAAAATACCCACGTCGTCATTGCGAATGTAGCGAAGCGGAGTAGGGTGGGGGAGTTGAAATACAATCGGCGATTAAAGAAATGTTGTCGGAAGTCTTCGCAATGCCGTCTGCGAGTCTCGCAATGCCGTCTGTGAGTCTTGCAATGCCGTCTGTGAATCTCGCAATGCCGTCTGTGAGTCTCGCAATGCCGTCTGTGCGTCTCGCAATGTCGTCTGTGAGTTCCGCAATGTCGTCTGTGAATCTCGCAATGCCGTCTGTGAGTCTCGCAATGCCGTCTGTGCGTCTCGCAATGTCGTCTGTGAG
>JAISRU010000061.1 GCA_031273515.1 Bacteroidales bacterium
GAGCCGTTTTACGCCGATTCCGCCTATACGGGCGAATCACAGGAACAAATAATAAAGGATAAAGAAATGATAAATCGCGTATGTGAAAAGGGTTATCGTAATAAACCTCTGACGGATGAACAAAAGGCAAACAACAGAGAAAAGTCGCATATTCGTTCTCGTATTGAGCATATATTCGGATTTATGAAAATGTCAATGAATGAGATGTATATCAACAGTATCGGCATCAAACGTGCTACGGCGATCATCGGTCTGATGAATCTTACATACAATATGTTTCGTAAAATTCAAATTCAGACTATCAAGGGATAATTATGTCCTGACGTGAATATATTTGTTTGTTAGATGATTGATTATTTGTATGTTATAAGAAAAGAAGAAAAAATACAGTTAAATTAAATATGATTGCGATCTCTACGAAAAATCAAAAAAATGAGTTAAAAAATGATTGGGAGAAAAAGAATGTGTTTTTAGGAGTGCCCATAAGATACTAACGGGACAGGCGTTGCCGTCCTTTATGCGACAATTTGAAATGCACCCCATCCGAATGGCATAATGAAAATTCTCAATTAATTTTACTATCTTTGCAAGCAAACAAAGTTGCATTTGTTCTTGGGATGCAGTTATGATGAAATGTACTTTTAGAAAGATAAAATTGATGTATGGCAAACGATAAAAAAATTATATTTTCCATGGTGAATGTCAGCAAGACGTTTAACCCCGGAAAACAGGTATTAAAGAATATCTATCTTTCCTTTTATTATGGGGCGAAGATCGGCGTATTGGGACTCAATGGCGCAGGAAAATCTTCTTTGTTAAAGATCATTGCAGGAGAAGATAAGTCGTTTTCGGGGGAAGTAGTTTTTTCGCCCGGGTATTCGGTGGGGTATCTTCCGCAGGAGCCTCTTTTGGACAATTCCAAAACAGTGAGAGAAGTGGTCATGGAAGGCGTTGCGGATGTTGTCGCCATGTTGAAAGAATACGAAGAAATAAGCAATAAATTTGCCGAAGTCCTGAGCGATGATGAAATGAACCGTCTTATAGAACGACAGGGTGAACTAACCGAACTGATAGAACAACATGATGCATGGGAATTAGACGCTAAATTAGACAGAGCAATGGACGCCCTGAATTGTCCCGATGGAGAAAACAGTATTGCGACGCTCTCGGGAGGAGAACGCCGCAGAGTGGCTCTTTGTCGACTGTTGCTGCAGGAACCTGATATTTTATTGTTGGACGAACCTACCAATCATTTGGATGCGGAATCGGTACAATGGCTTGAAATTCATTTGAAACAATACAAAGGAACGGTCATTGCCGTTACCCACGACCGTTATTTTTTAGACAACGTCGCAGGTTGGATACTCGAATTGGACAGAGGCGAAGGTATTCCGTGGGAAGGAAATTATTCTTCATGGCTCGAACAGAAATCCGCCCGTATGAAAACAGAACAAAAACAGGAAACGAAACGTCAGAAAACATTGGAAAGAGAATTGGAATGGGTACGGATGTCGCCAAAAGCTCGACAGGCAAAGTCGAAAGCCCGTCTGAATGCCTACCAAAATCTTTTGCACGAAGATGTAAAGGAAAAAGAAGAGAAATTGGAGATTTTTATCCCCAACGGACCTCGTTTGGGCGATCGTGTCATTGAGGCTGTTGATGTATCCAAATCTTTCGGAGAGAAATTATTATACGAAGACTTAAATTTTTCCTTGCCTCCCAATGCCATTGTGGGAGTTATTGGTCCGAATGGAGCAGGAAAAACTACCCTGTTTCGCTTAATGATGGAGTTGGATAAACCGAATAAGGGGATTTTCAAAGTGGGAGAAACCGTCAAATTGGCTTACGTTGATCAGCAGCATGTCGAAATAGACCCTGAAAAAAGCGTATGGGAAGTTATTTCGGGAGGAAACGAGCAGATGCCTCTGGGTGGAAAACTGATAAACTCCAGAGCCTATATCGCACGATTTAATTTCAGCGGTGCGGATCAGGGGAAAAAAACGGGCATTCTTTCGGGAGGGGAACGCAATCGACTGCATTTAGCCATGACTTTAAAGTCGGAAGCCAATGTGCTGTTGCTCGACGAACCAACCAACGACATTGATATTAATACGCTTCGTGCTTTGGAAGAAGCGCTGGAACATTTTGCAGGTTGCGCCGTTATCATTTCGCACGATCGGTGGTTTTTAGACAGAGTCTGTACGCATATTCTGGCTTTCGAGGGAACATCGACAGTATATTTCTTTGAAGGCAATTATTCCGAGTACGAAGAAAATCGCAAAAAACGTTTGGGAGATAATACCCCTAAACGCTTTCGTTACAAGAAACTGACAGGATAATCAGTCTGCCGAAGCAACTTTTGCACAACAGATGAGAATTGTTTTGAAATAAATTAAATAGATTGGAAATAAGCGCTTTATAATATTTCTTTGGCAATATTGCCATTCATATTGGAAAAAAATGTACCTTTGGAAAATTTTTTAGAGATGAAGTTATACGATTTAATAGTTATAGGAAGTGGTCCGGGCGGATATGTTGCCGCCATAAAATCAGCTCAGTTGGGAATGAAGACAGCCATTGTCGAACGTGCCGAATTAGGAGGCATCTGTTTGAATTGGGGTTGTATTCCTACAAAAGCCTTGCTGAAATCAGCACAGGTTTACCAAAATATGAAACACTGTACCGATTACGGCATTGTGATGGATGGAATGGTGCGTCCTGATTTTGAAGCTATCGTTCGCCGCAGTCGTACTGTTGCCGAAAGCATGAGTCAGGGTATACGGTATTTGTTGAAAAAAAACAACATAGATGTTCTTGCAGGAACAGGAAAATTGTTGTCGTCCAAAGAAGTGGAAGTAACTCCTGCGGAAGGAGAAAAAGCGGTTTATACTGCCGATCATATTATTCTGGCAACAGGAGCATCTTCTCGTCGATTGTCCGCTTTGCCGCAGGACGGTCGCAGAATTATCGGATACAAAGAGGCTATGACTTTGCCCGAACTTCCTCAAAGTATGGTGATAGTCGGGTCGGGCGCTATTGGAAGCGAATTTGCCTTTTTCTACAACAGTTTAGGCGTGCAGGTTACATTGATTGAGCTTCTGCCAAACATTTTGCCTATAGAAGATGAAGAAAGTTCCAAACAGATAGAACGCTCTTTCCGTAAACAGGGAATGAAGTTAATGACAGGAACATCGGTAGAAAAAGTAAGTGTCGTAAATGACAAATGCAGGGTTTTTGTCAAAGATAAAAAGTCTGCGGAACTGGAACTGGAAACAGACATTGTTCTTTCTGCCGTGGGCATAGAAACCAATATCACAGGTATCGGATTAGAAGAAACAGGCGTGTTATTCCAAAAGGGTAAAATTCTTGTGGATGAATATTATCGCACCAATATAGACGGCATTTATGCTATCGGAGATATTGTTCAGGGTCAGGCGCTTGCTCATGTTGCCTCACGGGAGGCGATTATTTGTGTGGAAAAAATAGCGGGACATCATCCTGAACATATCGATTATGAAAATATTCCTTCCTGTACCTATACAACTCCAGAAGTGGCTTCAGTCGGCATGACGGAAAAACAAGCTATTGAACGCGGATATGCTATCAGGACAGGTAAATTTCCGTTTACCGCTTCGGGCAAAGCGGCGTCGGCAGGAAACAAAGAAGGAATGATAAAGGTGATTTTTGACGCTGAAACCCATTTGTTGTTAGGCTGTCACATGGTAGGAGAGCATGTTACGGAAATGATCGCAGAAGCAGTTTTGGTAAGAAAAACACAAACAACAGCAGAACAAATAACAGCATCCGTACATCCGCATCCGACAATGTCGGAAGCATTTATGGAAGCGACAGAAGCAGCCTTCGGTAAGGCTGTTCATTTATAAATCAATATATTAAATTAAAAAAAAAGGAGGTTACGTTTATGAAAGCATTTGTATTTCCGGGACAGGGAGCACAGTTTACAGGTATGGGGAAATCCTTATACAACAAGAATAAAGTGGCGCAGGGATTATTTGAAAGAGCCAATGAGATACTTGGATTCAGGATTAGTGATATTATGTTTGACGGTACAGAAGAAGAACTCAAACAGACAAAGGTAACACAGCCTGCTATCTTTTTACATTCAACGATTTTGGCAGCCACGCTTGGAAACATCTGTAAGCCCGAAATGGTGGCTGGACATTCGTTAGGAGAATTTTCGGCATTGGTAGCAAATAAATGTCTGTCGTTTGAAGACGGACTGCAGCTTGTCTATAAACGGGCGATTGCCATGCAAAAAGCATGTGAACTAACGCCTTCCTCAATGGCAGCAGTTATTGGTCTGGACGATGAGAAAGTGGCAGATATTTCCCGTCGCGTTACGTCCGAAATTGTTGTTGCCGCTAATTATAATGCACCCGGACAGGTCGTTATATCAGGTTCTGTCAAGGGGATTGAAGAAGCAAGCGAAATATTGAAAGTAAGCGGAGCAAAACGAATACTCCCGCTCAAAGTAAGCGGCGCTTTTCATTCTCCGTTTATGGAGTCGGCGGCGATAGAATTGAAAGAGGCTATCGAAAAAGTGAATTTCTTTGCGCCTGTTTGTCCTGTGTATCAGAATTACACGGCAAAACCGGCTATGGATACGGCGCTGATAAAGAAAAATTTGATCTCTCAACTGACCTCGCCTGTCTTGTGGACGCAAACGGTTCAGAATATGATTGCCGACGGAGCAACTCATTTTACGGAAGTAGGTCCGGGTAATGTACTGCAGGGACTAATCCGAAAAATAGCCAACACAGAAACAGTAAGTATAAACGAATAATAAATTAACAAACAGTATCTTAATTATGAAACTTTTACTAATCAGTAATTCAACAAATTTTGGAGAACCCTATCTGGCATGGTGTCAGACAATGGTAGACCTTTTCTGTAGAGAAAATGCTATTTCGGTAAACAGTAATATTCTGTTTTTCCCCTTTGCAGGAATAAAGATCGGTGGAGAAGCCTATCCCGAAAGTTATAATGTCTATGAGAAGCGGGTACAAAATGTCTTTACAAAATGGGGATATAACAATGTCCATTCCGTTCATCATTGCGACAATAAAGCGGAATTAGCCATCGAAAAGATTGAAAAGGCGGATTGTATTCTTGTCGGAGGAGGAAACACTTTTCATCTGGCGGCGGAAATGCATACCTTTGGTCTTATCGATGCAGTGAAAAAACGGGTTATCGAAGGCATTCCCTATATCGGATGGAGCGCGGGGTCAAATCTTGCCTGTCCGACAATCTGTACCACCAACGATATGCCCGTTGTAGAGCCAAAGAGTTTCAAAGGACTGAATTTGATCCCTTTTCAAATCAATCCGCATTATCTTGACCCTTCTCCCGAAATCGATCGAATGATTAAACACGGCGGAGAAACACGTCAGGACAGACTGAATGAATATCTGGCAGTTAATCAGGAGATGACGGTGGTCGGCTTGCGAGAAGCGTCCGCTTTATGGGTAACAGGCAATCGAATGACTCTGCGCGGCGGGAAAAAAGCAGTTATCCTCCGTTACGGACAGGATGAAAAAGAAATAGAACCGGGTGATAATGTGAGTCTTTTATTGTCTTGAGATTGTCTGAACTCAGATTAATCTGATGAACATGATTAACAGTGGACAAGTGAACGAGTATACAAATAAACAAATGAATAATTCTGCGGGAATCTGCGGGAAATAATTCTTTGTCGCTTTGCGCTCTTGTTCACTCGTTCTCTTGTCTACTCGCACACTAATAAATCACAGTTCAGACAAAGACAAAAGGAATTTATAACATAAATAAAATAGAATAAAATGAATAGAACAAAGAAATATGTAGTATTAGTAGTAGCGATAATGTTTGCTTTATCGACAACATTATTTGCCAACGACCAGATAACCATGACCTCTGCCCAAAGCACAATAACGATTTATACAAATAAGGATGCAACAAACATAAGCATAGATTGGGGAGATGGCGTAACATCAAATAGCGATGAAGGAAAACGACATAAATATGGTGTCGTATTTTCTCACCAGTACTCAGATACAAATTCGCATACCATTGTTATAAGGGCTACGAATTTTAACAGATTATATTGCAGTGATAATCAATTGTCGAGTTTGAACGTCAGCGGATGTACGGCGTTAACCACATTAAATTGCGGAAACAATCAATTAACGGGGTTGGATGTGAGCAAAAATACAGCACTAACGTATTTAGATTGCCATTATAATCGATTAACGAATTTAGATGTAAGCAAAAATACTGCATTAACCGTTTTGTATTGCAGTGTTAATCAATTAACGACTTTGAACGTCAGCGAATGTACGGCATTAACCAGATTATGGTGCGGAAATAATCAATTAACGAGTTTGGATGTGATCGGATGTGCAGCGTTAGCCATATTAGATTGTTACAGAAATCAATTAACGAGCTTGAATGTTAGCACATGCACAAAATTAAAGACTTTGGATGTAAGTTACTGCAGACTGTTGACAAGATTATATTGCAACTATGATAAGGTAAA
>JAISRU010000025.1 GCA_031273515.1 Bacteroidales bacterium
TTCTATAAACATACGATGTCTTCGACATCAAAACCATCCCTGCGGGATTTTTTTACGCTTGCGACAATCTGAAATACACCCCACATTCCGTCCCTGACGGGACGGCGGCGGATGTTTGACATTCCGTTTTCTACCAACATTTTGTCCCTAACGGGACATTTGTAACTATCTGAATACAGGACGATTATTTTTTACGTCATTGTAAGGAGCGCAGCGACGTGGCAATCCAGAGTCCTCGTTCGTAATCTCCTTTGTATCTCCTTTATGATTACGGATTGTCTGGATTGGCTTCGCCTTTCTCCTTGCGGTTCGGCATAGTCAGCAAGTTGCCTCTGCACTCACTTGCTGCGTCGGTTGCCACCGGCTACGCCGTCGCAACGCCATTCGTAACGTTTTCATCGGAGACGTTGCCTGCAACGTCTCTACAGTTAATCCTGTCAATCCTTAAATCCTGATTCAGACAAAATGACGAACATAAAAAACAGACATACAACGAAATAAAAAAAAATGTGTGATTTTTCTCACCCTGAATATCATTTATTCCGAAAAAAAGTGTTTAACTTGCAATCTTGAAAAACAAGAGGTCTTTTAGTAACCAATATGGAATTAAGTTTTTGTAAAATAAGATGTTGCAGTTTTCTGAACATTTTTGCTTTTTGTCTGGTTTTGCTGTTTTTGCTTCCAAATGCCAAAGCAGAGAGTCATTCGGAGCAAAAATCCGCCCCCTTAGACATAGGGGGAATGATTATAGATCATGTTGTAAATTCGTATGAATGGCACATTGCTACCATCGGAGAGAAACATATTTCTATTTCTTTGCCTGTTATCCTCATAGATAAAGAAGGATTGCATGTGTTTTCGTCCGGACGGTTTCACCATGGACATGAAGCATACAACGGATATGCTATTTGTCAGGAAGAAGGAATGTCCAAAGGGAAGATTGTAAAAGTCAATGAAGCAGGTCTTATAGATACAAACGCTTCTTTTGTCGATATTTCCATTACCAAAAACGTGTTTTCTCTTTTATTCGGCATTGTCTTGCTGCTGATTTTGTTTATTTCCGTAGCAAGAGGATATGCCAAACGCGGAGTTGGCGTCCCGAAAGGCATGGCGCGGCTTGTCGAACCGGTGATTTTGTTTGTCAGAGATGATATTGCACGTTCGGCAATCGGAGAAAAACACCAGCGCTATCTCCCGTTTTTATTGACCCTCTTCTTTTTCATACTCTTTAATAATCTGTTGGGATTAATTCCGTTTTTCCCCGGAGGAGCCAATCTTACAGGCAATATCAGCGTTACACTGGTACTTGCTTTGTTCACTTTTATCATCACCAATGTGAGCGGAAACAAAACCTATTGGAAAGATATCGTCAATACGCCCGGCGTACCGTGGTGGCTGAAATTTCCACTGCCTTTGATGCCTTTGGTCGAAATAATAGGTCTGTTTACAAAACCTGTCGTGCTGATGATACGTTTGTTTGCCAATATCACCGCAGGACATATTATCTGTCTGGGATTTATTTCCCTGATATTTATATTCGGAAATATGGTACCTGTTCTCGGATATGGGTTATCTCCGGTGTCGGTGGTCTTTTATATCTTTATGTCTTTGTTGGAATTATTGGTGGCATTTATTCAGGCATTTGTATTCACGCTGTTGTCGGCAATATACATAGGCATGGCGATCGCAGAACATCATCAAGAAGAACATAAACCCGAACATGCTGTAAATGAAGTAAAGTAAAATAATAGAATAGAATAATATTGAATATTAAATAATAAATTAAATAATATAATAATTGAATTTATGGGGACACTATCCATTTTATTAGACGGAATAGCGCAAATGGGCGCTGGAATAGGAGCCGGAATAGCGGCAATAGGCGCAGGACTTGGTATAGGTAATATCGGCAAGTCGGCATTGGAATCAATAGCTCGTCAGCCCGAAGTGAGCGGCGATATTCGTACCAATATGATTATAGCAGCCGCACTTATCGAAGGTGTTGCATTGTTTGCCGTCGTAGTTTGTATTTTGATTGTTTTTACATCGTAAAGGTATTCAGGTTGTCGGAACTCCTGTTTCGACAACCTTTACTTTCTTTTAGAACAAGCAGAATATCTTTTACTTTCGACAAGAGAACTTAATCAGTAATTAATGTAAAAAAAGAAGGATATATGGAACTTATCAATCCGGACGTCGGACTTATTTTCTGGATGACAATATCGTTTTTGATTTTGTTGGTCCTGTTGCGTGTCTTTGCGTGGAAGCCTGTCTTGAACATGCTCAACAAACGTGAAGAGAAAATCAATGAAGCCCTCAATGAAGCTAATCTGGCGCGGGAACAAATGAAACAACTCACGGCAACCAACGAACGTTTGCTTTTGGAAGCAAAAGATGAACGGGATGCTATATTGAGCGAAGCCCGCAAAATAAGTCAGACAATGTACGACGAGGCTAAAGCAAAAGGACAGGAAGAAAGTCAGCGTATTATCACTGCCGCCAAAAATGATATTGCGGTCGAAAAACAAAAAGCAATCATAGAAATAAAAAATATGATTGCCGAAATATCATTGGAAATAGCGGAAAAGATTATCGAAAAAGAACTTTCCGATAAACAGAAGCATCAGGAATACGTCAATAAACGCATTGAGGAACTAACTTTTAACTAAGTCCGGCATGAGAAGACCCAAAATAGCGCGTCGATATGCGAAAGCATTCTTTGATTTCTCCGAAGAACTGAATAAAACGGAAGATATTATGAATGATATTCATCTTATCGACAGTGTGTTTTCGGAAAACAGGGAATTGAAAACAGTTATCTGTAGTCCTGTTGTCAGGGTGGACAAGAAAACAGCGATCATGAGCGAAATCTTTAAAACGAAAATCAATGAGATTACCCTGCGCTATCTGACGCTGATACTGAAAAAAGGACGGGAATATCATATTGATCTTATCTGTCAGGAATACGAAAAACTGTATAAAGAGTCGAAAAATATTGTTACGCTTTATATAGAGAGCGCTAAACCATTAGAAAGACAACCGGTTGAATTTATCCGGCAAAAGATTAAATCTTATTTGGAAAAAGAAATAGAAATCGTCGAATGCATCAACCCCCGACTTATCGGAGGAATACAGCTGCATTTCAACGACTATCTCTTGGATGCAAGTATTCAGGGCGCTGTGGATAAACTGCGCAAAAGACTTGTTGATAAAAGCTACGAAATTAATTTTTAGATAATAAATAGAATAACAGAATAAATCGAATAGATATGGGAGAAATTAAACCATCGGAAGTTTCTGCAATAATCAGACAACAACTGTCGGGATTTTCCGATGAAAACAGTTTGGAAGAAACGGGCGTCGTGTTGGAAGTCGGCGACGGAATTGCACGTGTTTACGGACTTGGTAATGCACAGTCGGGAGAACTCATCTATTTTAAAAAGGATGATATCTACGGCATTGTCCTGAATCTGGAAGACGACAATGTGGGCATTGTCCTTTTGGGTGAAGCCAGAGATCTGAACGAAGGCGATATTTGTCTGCGAACAAAGCAAATAGCCTCGATTGATGTATCCGAACAAATGTTGGGACGTACAATCAATACATTGGGAGAGCCGATTGACGGAAAAGGTCCAATCGAAGGTGAAAAATTCACGCTTCCTTTGGAACGGAAAGCGCCGGGCGTTATTTTCCGTCAACCTGTAAAGGAACCGTTGCAGACAGGCATCAAAGCCATTGACGCCATGATCCCTATCGGAAGAGGACAACGGGAATTAATTATCGGCGACCGTCAACTTGGAAAAACGGCTATCGCTATTGATACAATCATCAATCAAAAAGAATTTTACGACAAAGGAGAACCCGTATACTGTATTTATGTCGCTATCGGACAAAAAGGTTCTACCATTGCCAATATAGTCAAAACGCTGACGAGCTACGGAGCTATGGATTATACGGTTATTGTTGCCGCAACAGCATCCGATCCCGCAGCGATGCAGTTTTATGCGCCCTTTGCAGGTACAGCCATCGGAGAATATTTTCGAGATACGGGACGTCCCGCTTTGATTATCTTTGACGATTTGTCCAAACAGGCAGTCGCTTATCGTGAAGTGTCTTTATTGCTTCGTCGTCCTCCCGGACGTGAAGCCTATCCGGGCGACATATTCTATCTGCATTCCAGACTTTTGGAAAGAGCCGCCAAAATTATCGAAGCAGACGAAATTGCTCAAAATATGAACGACTTGCCCGAAGCCTTAAAACCCATTGTCAAAGGAGGAGGATCGCTCACCGCTTTGCCTATCATCGAAACACAGGCAGGCGACGTATCGGCTTATATTCCAACCAATGTGATTTCTATTACCGACGGACAGATATTTTTAGAAAGCAATTTGTTTAATGCAGGTATTCGTCCGGCGATCAATGTCGGTATTTCCGTATCCCGCGTAGGAGGAAATGCTCAGATTAAATCGATGAAGAAAGTGGCAGGTACGTTGAAATTGGATCAGGCTCAGTATTCCGAATTGCAGGCATTCGCAAAATTCGGTTCGGATATCGATGCGGCGACACAAGCCATTTTAGACAAAGGCGCTCGCAATGTGGAAATCCTCAAGCAACCTCAGTACACGCCGTACAAGGTAGAAAATCAGATTGCGATTATCTCTTGCGGAACAAAAGGATTATTGCAGAAAGTTCCCATGCGCAGCATTACCGATTTTGAAACGGAATATTTACTGCATTTGTCAGAAAAATATCCTGAAGTACTCGAACAACTCAAAAAGGGTATCTTTGACGACCAAATCAGCAATACATTGGAAACAGTATGCGTCGAAATTGCCCGTAAATACGAAGTGAAATTATAAGCGGAAAACAGACTTATGGCAAACTTAAAAGAGATACGAACACGAATTGCATCCGTGCGCTCGACACAGAAAATTACCAGCGCCATGAAAATGGTGTCTGCTGCAAAACTGCGACGCGCACAACGGGCAATACAGACGCTTCGTCCTTTTTCAAAGAATTTGAACGACGTATTAAGCCGTATTACAACCGAAAACAGCGAAACTCCTTTAACGGAAGTCAGACCCGTAGAAAAGATTACCATTGTGCTGATTGCTTCCAACAAAGGACTCTGTGGTGGATTCAATAATACGGTGATTAAAGAAGCGGAACGTCTATTGCAGACAGAATACGCATCCTTACATCAACAGGAAAAAGTAGAATTTGTCGGTATCGGGAAAAGGGTCAGCGATTATCTTCGGACAAAGAAATATCCGGTAACAGGCTTTTACAACGAATTGACGGTTAATCCTTCATTTGAGGATATTGCAGCTCTTGCTGACAGTCTGATGAATAAATTCATTCGGAAAGAAACGGACAGGGTCGTTATTATTTACAACGAATTTAAAAATGCGGCAACACAACTGCTGACAATTGAACAATATCTTCCGATACTGCCGTCGTTCGATGCGGAAAATAAAGCAATCGGCAACAACGACTACATCTTTGAACCGAAAAAAGAAGAACTCTATGCGATGCTTCTGCCGAAAGTCATGCGGATAAAATTATATAAATCGATATTGGACTCTATTGCGTCCGAACACGGCGCTCGTATGACCGCCATGCACAAAGCAACCGAAAATGCAGATGAACTGATCAAACAACTTAATCTGACATATAATAAAATCCGTCAAGCCTCTATCACCAACGAAATTATCGAAATTGTAAGCGGAGCCGAATCACTCAACAATTGATAATTGAAAATTGAAAATGAGCCTTCGGACGCAAATACCTACGTCGTCATTGCGACGGCGTAGCCGGAAGCAATCCAGAATACTCTTTCTTGCGTAAGCCTAATTTTCAATTTTCAATTATTGTGTTGTACCTTTGCACAGAACAAATATTTGTATGTATTACTTAAATTTAATCGTCGAAAAAAGGAAGAAAGTTGTTTTCTTTTCACTGTTTCTCTCTGTGGTCTTTATATCGGGATGTGGGGAAAAGTCGAGCAAAGAAATCAGGATGAACGATATTGCTTACGGAAATCATCCCCGTCAGACAATGGATATAGCGCTACCTCCTCATGCGGATGAACAACATAAAGTCCCTGTTGTTTTTTGTATTCACGGAGGTTCCTGGAGTAGCGGAGATAAAAAAGATTTTGAGTGGATAAAAGAAATGATAACAAATGCCAATTGTGCTTATGTTTCCATCAATTACCGTTTGCTTCAGGATAATGTTACTTACGTTCAGATGCTTCAAGATATCGAAGCTGCCATTGTCCGACTGAAAACCTGCAGCGAAGACTATCATCTTAAGACAGATAAAATGTGTATCATCGGCAGCAGTGCGGGAGGACATCTGGCGATGCTCTATGCATGGTCGGAGGAAAGTCCTGTCGAGATAGCTTTGGTTGCGTCAAGGGTTGGACCTGCCGACTTCACCGATCCCGAACAAATTCGTCTAAACGGAGTGGAACATCTTCATCAGATTAATTTATTACTTGGGACTCAGGTTACGTTAAGTCAGGCGGAGTCTGTCGGATTTGTTTTTCCCGAAGCGTGGTATGCGGCATCCCCCGTTTATCATATCAAACGAGAGAGTCCTCCTGCTGTCTTGGCTTACGGAGAAAAAGATGCGCTCGTTTCATACAGCAATGCGCTGATACTAAAGAATAAATTAGAAGAATACGACGTCGATCATCGCTTGATATCTTTCCCCAACTCAGGACATGAACTTAATAACGATCCCGATAAATTGGAAGAGTTCAGACAAGCATTGATATTATTTCTCCGAACCTGTTTGTTATAACAATGGACAAGTGAACAAGAGCGCAATTTGTCTGAATCAGGATTGCCCTTCGGATGATTATTTTAGCACACAGATGACACTGATTAAACAGATTTACACAGATTTTTTATCTCCCCTCTCTCCAAAATGGAGAGAGGCAGGGGTGAGAAAAAAGCGTCCGAAGGCTCATTTTCAATTTTCAATTATTTCTGCTATCTTTGCAAAAATAATATTATTATGGAAGCAACAAAATTAGATAAAGAAGCAAGCGACAAAGTAAGTTTCATCACGTTCATCATTCCATATTTCGCTTCGGGATATAAAATGGATATACAGAAAGCCTATTTTTATCTAAAAGAATACGGTGGATTAGACTATTTATACCAAATTGCTATCAAATAGTATAAAAAGATTGCTATAATATTCTGTTAATCACGGATTAATGTGTTTTGCCATAACTATAATGGCAAAGGTTTGGTATTATTTGTGTTGCATCCCTGACGGCATACAGTGTTGGTTGTTGTGTTGTTGTTTGTTTCTACCGAGCGATGCTTCCATACGTGATGCGTGCAAACTCCGAAAGAATTCAAGATGGATAAGCTATAATCTTTTAATAAACCAGTTCCATTGTTTGTCGGTGACGTCGTTTTCTTTCATCAATTCTTCAAAACGTTTGAAAGAAAAGGATGTATTGTTTTGTTTCATTTCTTTGAAAAAACGACTTAAGACAGCTAAAAATTTATTCTCCCCCATCATTTGTGCAAAGGTATGAATAACAAAAGGCGTATAACGATATTCCCCTAACGTATTATTAGAGGAAATACTGTCTATGAAAATTTTATACGGTTCTGACGACGATAGACAATGCCCTATAATATCCTCGTTAAATACAGAATCGCGCAGTCGTATATTGTCGTATTTCACACATTTTGCCAGATATTCCGTTATCGCTTCTCCAAAAAAATGACGTGTCGAATCTCCATCTGGCGGAAGAAGTCGATTATAATACGTATGAATAAGTTCATGTATAAAAGTGCTACTTCGCAATATATCGTTTGAATCTATTACGATAAACGCTTTGTTGTCGTCATGTACAGGCAATGATACCCCCCACTGCATAACCATACCGTTTTGAAATTTCATACTCAAACTGGTTTCATATACATTGATTTCCATATTTTCAAGTGGGAAAATCTGTTTATCCAATGTCTTCAATGCATTTTTTACTTCTGTTACAGACTGGTCAATTAGTTTTTTTGTTAGTCTGTTGGATGGAAAAACACTATAATTATAGCCGTTTCCCCATGGTATATGTACTTCTCCTTTGAATAAAAACAGATTAACTGTATTTGTTCCGTGTTGAAAACTGTGTTTTTCCAAAAAAGTTTTTTGAAGAAAAATAAAAATTATATCCTCGTCTTCTTTCAATTCGCTTGTGTTCAATACCAATTTATTATCCTGTTTCACAAAAGACAGATTGCTTATGGTATAGAACGTATCATAATCTGTTATTTCTGCGTATGTAACTTTCATATTCGGACAGGTAAAATACCATGAATTGGATTGTGTACCTACTGGCCACAAATAGTTTGGGCCATCATCGGCGCGACTAAAATAATCGCTCGTATATAAGTATGAGAGTTTGAGTGTACAAGAGCGCGAAGGCAAAACACAGGATAAACTAAACCCATCAAAATCATAAGGCAATGATGTTGTATCCCCCTTTTGAGCAGAAGTCAGTGACATTTCCAGATAGAAATAAGGATATAAAATACTTTGCATGCCATAATATTGTTCCAATTGCATTATAAAGGTATCTTGGGGAAAATCCTTTATAATTAGTGTCTGCCCGAAAACTCATAATAGTCTATAATACAGCAATATAATGAATAAAAACAGATGTGAATAATTTTTCAACAGAGCAATAAAATCATACATAAAACGTTTATTATTACGTTATTAAGTTGTAATACTCAAAAAAAAGAAGTCAAACAATCAAAAGATTCACTGAT
>JAISRU010000054.1 GCA_031273515.1 Bacteroidales bacterium
CTCAAGAGCAGTACTGCTTTTTACCTGAATCCTATCTGACTGATTCCGAAGGATAAACAACATCCCTTCCTGAAACAAACAGACAGATTAGGATGCCGTATTTAGTAATGTCTTATTCCTTTTTTGTCAATCTATAAGGACATAGCATCTGTCATTTCCCGATTTATCAATTCTTTTAATTCATTAGTGGGGAATTGCAGGCGATAATCGGCAATGCCAATCGGTTTGCTCATATCTCGCAATGCGATTTCCACTTCTACATGGTCTTTTTCGGCGCAAAGGATAATTCCAATAGATGGATTTTCGTCCGTCATGCGCATTTGGTCATCCAACAGTCCAAGATAATAATTCATTTTTCCGATGTATTCCGGTTCAAAACCTCCTATTTTTAGATCAATAGCCACCAAAGATTTTAATTTCCGATTAAAAAAAAGCAAGTCAATAAAGTATTCCTTTTGATTGAATGTGAGCCTGTATTGGTTTCCTATGAATGTAAATCCATTACCAAGTTCAAGTAAAAAGAGCTTGATTTTTTCTGTCAGACGTTTTTCCAGTTCACGTTCTTTTATAGGTTGTGTAATACCAAGAAACCCCAGATTATACGTACTTTTCAATATTTCGTTTGCCTGTATTTGCAAATGTTCGGGCAAAGTCTTATCAAAGTTATGATGCTTGGGCAATATTTTTGCATTTTTATAGGTATCCGCTTTGATAAAATTCAGCAGAACATCCCGTGTCCAACCCATTTCAATGGCAGATGCTACATAAAATAAAGCTTCCTCCTTGATTTTGATTTTACTTAAAATCAGTCGGTGATGTCCCCAAGGTAAAACTGCCACAGTCTGTGGCAGTTTTTCGTCTTCGTTACAATAGAATTCATAGAAGCGTTTCATATCCCAGAGATTACGAGGAGAAAAACCGTTTGTATCCGGAAATTCATTTTTCAAATCAACCGACAGACGTTTAACAACGTTTGCACCATAACCTTTTTTCATATTTTCTTCCGATAATTTTTTGCCGATATTCCAATACATCTGCATCACAGAGGCATTTACACGGTTAGCGACAACAATACGCGTCGATTTTATCTCGGTAATAATGTGTCGGAGAATATTGGCATAATTTACATGTATTTCTTTGCTCATATCAAATTGAATTTTCAGTGTAAAAATAATATAAAATCTTTATATAGATAAACATAGACTACTTTAGTTTCAATTATCAACTGTCCCTTCCTGAAACAAACTGACAGATTAGGATGCCGTATTTAGTAACGCCTTATTCCTTTTTTGTGGCTTAATAGACAAAAGGAAAAACTGCGACAGAGCGTCGCAGTTTTTCGTCTTTACTAACAACTTATTTCTTTTTTTAGTATCAATTCCCTGTTCGACGTAGCAGGACACTGCGTCAAACAGGGTGAATGAGTGGACAAGTTGCATACCTGACGGTATGCAGTTTTGGTTATTGTTGTTTGTTTCTACCGAGCGACGATCCCTAACGGGACGCAGTACCCAATTAAATAATCATGTTCATCCTTTAGAAATGGAAAATAAATAATATAAGACGGTTTTGATGTCGAAGACATCGTATGTTTACAGGAAAAAGAGGTTGTATTTCAATTCGACCTCATCGGGGGCGGACAATAGAGGAGGACATTTCTTTTATAAACATTTGACCTCTTCGAGGTCTAACTTCATATCTGTTATAAGTTTTTTATTTTTCATTCCTTAGCAATGATGAGCGCTTTTTTGTCCACTTGTTCACTTGTCCACTCGTTCACTAATAAATCACAGTTCAAGACAAATGAATTGCAGCAGGGCTTCTATCGACGACGCCTCCTGCCATTGTGAGAACTCGTTCCGACGGACAGCAAAACGATTGCTGTTTGCCTGAACCTGAATGTCCGCATTTTCCTCAACAACGATCCCCATTCGATTCAAAGCACGAATTGTCCATAAAACAGGAATCTCGTCGCCGAAAACCTGTACCCGTAAATCGCCCCTCGTATGACGAATACAAAAATGTCCGTCCCGACGATCAAACATAAATGAATTACTCCCGAATATGTGCTGTAATCTTCCCGTCAACATTAAATCTTCAGGAATACCAACCTCTATACCGTCTGAATGCATCAACCAAATCCGATCTGACATTTGCATCGCCAAATCCAACTCGTGCGTGGACAAAATAAATGTCTTCCCCGTGTCGAGCGAAAGTCTGCGCAATAAAAGCATGATCTCAATCCGATTGGGTAAATCCAAATAGGCTGTCGGTTCGTCCAATAAGACCAATGGCGTATCCTGAGTCAATGCCTTCGCTATGATCGCCCGTTGCTTCTCTCCATCGGAAATCTCACGCAGATAACAACACTCCTTCCGAGTTAAATTTACTTGCCCAATCGCTTCCTGAATTATCTCTCTATCCTTAGACGACAAATCACCCAGCCAATTCGTATATGGAAATCGTCCCAGGGAAACAATGTCGAAAACAGTCATATTCTCTTCGTTAATGAAATCGGTCAAAACCAAAGAAAAAATCAACGCCCGTTCGTGCTGAGATAATCGCGAAACAATGCTGTCCTGAACCAAAACAGTTCCCTTCAATGGCTTTTGAAGTCCTGCCAATGTCCGCAGCAACGTCGATTTTCCAGACCCGTTCGTCCCGATTAAACATATCAGATTTCCTGCACTAACTGATAAATTCAGGTTCTGTTGTACGATAAGTCGCCCGTATCCGATTGAAAGATTCTGTGTTTCCAACAACATAGCGTCCTATTTCTTATTTTTGAAGATAATCCAGATAATGGTCGGAGCGCCGACCAATGCGCTGATTGCATTCACAGGCAATGTATATCCCTGAGGAGGTATTTGCGTCGCCAGATCGCACAAAAGCAACAAAACTCCACCGCAAACCAAAGATGCAGGAATGGTAATCCGATGATTCGACGTGCGAAACAATCCGCGAGCCAAATGAGGTATCGCTATCCCGATAAATGCAATCGGTCCTGTAAAAGCAGTTGTCGCTCCTGCAAGTAATGCGCTCGCTACAATGATCAATATCCGTGTGCGTAAAATCGAAATGCCAAGTCCCTGAGCATATTGTTCGCCTAATAAAAGTCCGTTTAGTGATTTCTGCAGCATCAATACAAGAACTGTTCCCGCCGCTACCACAGGAAGCATCACTTTCATGTAGACCCATGTTACAGCTGACAAACTTCCAAATGTCCACATAATATAGAGTTTCAATGCATCGGGATTGGTATAATTCTGTAAAATAGTAATCAGAGAAGAAACAATATGTCCCAACATAATACCGACAATCAGCAAAGATACGGCATGACGCACCTTGAAAGATACGGCAAGCACCAGCAGTAAAACCACAGTCGCTCCCGTTGCGGCGGCAAGCACCAATCCCCATCCGCTTTGGGTCAAGGCAAGCGGGAGGCACGAACTCGCCATTAGAAACAAAGCAACGCCCAATCCAGCGCCTGAACTGACCCCCAAGACATAAGGTTCTGCCAATGGATTTCGAAAGAGTGTCTGCATGATAAGTCCCGCCAACGAAACAGCCCCTCCCGTTACAACTGCCGTGATCGCTTTGGGTAAACGAAAATTAAACAGTATTTCCTGATACGTGGAATTGCTTTTGTCAAACAGAGCCGAAAACGGAATGGAAATACTCCCCACAAGCATATCGACCACAAACAGCATCAGACATGCAGCAATCAGAAGCGTAAACAAAAGAACGTTTCGCTTCATCTATTCTAATTTTTTGATGTAAACAGGCGTATAATCAGGCAATAATTCGGGATGCAAAGCCCAGATAACGTCCGACAAAACTACATCGGGATGCGCCACAGCCCCTTCCCAGAAATCGTTAGCTCCCTCTTTGTTGGAACGTGCGCCGAAACTGTAGACACGTTTGTTTTTAAAGGCGTCGAACAGGGCATGACGCTGATCTGTTGCAACTAATTCCGCCAACGAATGGGCTTGTGCGTTCAGCCAGACATCCGCATGTTGCTGATACGCAAGTACGGTTTCAAAACTCAACGGCAGACTTCCTGTTGTCGTGTCTTGGGCATAATAATACGTTCCGCCCGCATCGGTAAAAAGAGAACTCATAAACACCTTGCCCGAAGGCATATACCATGTTCCTTTGAAGTTGCCTCCCGAAAGAATATCAGGTTTCCGACTTGTCTGCGCTGCCAATGTTTTCATCGACGTATATTGTTGTTCCATTGTCTGAAAAAGAGCGTCTGCCTCTGTTTCTTTGTCGAAAAATACCGCAACAAATTTAATCCATTCCGCACGTGCAAGCAGAGAGGCTTCCATCCATTCATTATTGTAGATTATTTTTATTCCCGCTTCCTGCAAACGATGCGTCTGTTCGTCCAGACTGCTGTTATAGGCTGACATCATCAGAGCGTCCGGATTGAGCAACAGCAACTGCTCGAAATTGAGGTTGAAAGCATCTCCCAAATGAACCAGATCCTTCGACTGTCGCAAGGTGTTGTTGTAGATCAAATGAGGATTGGACGCTCCTTTTACGGCAGACAAAACGTCTAACAGATTCAAAAATTCGATATGCGTGCAGGACGTTATCCCCAGACGCTGCAAAGGTATTTGCAAACGAGTTCCGTCATTGGGAACGCTTAGAGCGCTGTCCGACGTCAGATAATAAACCGCCATGACCGATCCCTTTTGCCATGGATTAAATATTTCTACCCGTTTGTAATCCGAACAGTACGAAACAGAAAATCCCGTCGCATAATGCAGCGTCAAGACGGAGTCAGCCTTTACGACAGAATTTTCCCCTTCCTGAACGCCGCAAGAAGACAACAATAATAAATTGAAAATTGAAAACTTGATTGTGAAAATTGCGCGAAGCGACGCGAAATATTTCCTGCAGAATAACGCAGAATATAAAGAAAAAAGCGTCCTGAGAGTCATTTTCAATTTTCAATTTTCAATTTTCAATTATTAAAGCCATGCAAACAGAGGACGATGAGCCATCATATCATGGATGTTTTTCTGTGTCTTTTCAATCAGAGTTTCATTCTGAACATCGCACAAAACAGCATCTATCATTTCAACGATGGTTCCCATTTCATTTTCTTTCAATCCTCTTGTCGTAACAGCAGGGGTTCCGACACGAATGCCCGATGTGGTAAAAGGAGTTCGCGTATCGAAAGGAACCATGTTCTTATTGATAGTAATGTCTGCTCTGACCAATGTGTTTTCGGCTGTTTTCCCTGTCAAGTCGGGGAATTTGGTGCGAAGATCTATCAACATTAGATGATTATCCGTTCCATTGGAAATAATTTTATATCCTCTGTCGATAAATGCTTTCGTCATAGCCTGCGCATTCTTGATGACCTGTTTGATATAATCGGTATAGCTGTCCTGCAACGCTTCTCCGAAAGCAATGGCTTTTGCCGCAATGACATGTTCAAGCGGACCTCCCTGTACGCCGGGAAATACGGCAGAGTCCAACAATGCAGACATCTTTTTTATCTCTCCTTTGGGCGTGGTCTTTCCCCACGGATTGTCGAAATCTTTTCCCATAATGATAAGTCCTCCCCGTGGTCCTCGAAGGGTTTTATGCGTGGTCGAGGTGCAAATGTGACAATATTGAACGGCATTGTTTAAAAATCCTTTGGCGATCAATCCGGCAGGGTGAGCAATATCTCCCATTAAGATAGCGCCAATTTTGTCTGCTGTTTCGCGCATACGTTTCCAGTCCCAGTCCCGACTGTAGGCAGATGCTCCTCCGATGATTAATTTCGGTCGTTTCTCTAAAGCGACGGCTTCCATTTTGTCGTAATTGATCATTCCCGTATCTTCTTCCACCGAATAATCTATCACATTGTAGAGCAGTCCCGAAGAATTGACGGGCGACCCATGCGACAAATGTCCTCCATGATTGAGATTAAGTCCCATAAAGGTATCCCCCGCTTCCAGACAGGCAAGTAATACCGCCATATTCGCCTGCGCTCCCGAATGAGGCTGTACATTTGCCCATTCTGCTCCAAAGAGTTCTTTTGCTCGATCAATAGCCAATTGTTCGCTCTGATCCACGATCTGACATCCTCCGTAATAGCGTTTACCCGGATAACCTTCGGCATATTTATTGGTCAGCACACTCCCCATCGCTTCCATGACCTGAGGACTGACAAAATTCTCCGACGCAATCAATTCTATTCCTCTAACCTGACGTTCTTTCTCTTTTTCAATTAATTCAAAAATTCTATTGTCTCTATTCATTCTACTTTTATATTATGTTTTGATATATTGGGTTGTCCTCTTTTTGAACAACCTGAAAGTTCGGCAAAGATAGCACTTTAAATTGAGAATTGAAAATTGAAAATTGAAAATTGCCTGCGGGTGATTATTGTCTTGAACTATGATTTATATGATTTATCTGATGGACTATGATTTTCTTCTTATCTGTGATAATCTGTTTAATCTATGTCATCTGTGTGCACAAAGAAAATCATGTCAATCCTTAAATCCTGTAAATCGACACACGAAGTGAGAGCAGAGGCAAACTTGTTTGCTTCTGCCAAGCAAGAAGGAGAAAGCCCGAAGGGCAATCCTGATTCAGACAAAAGCGGAAGGCGGGCTGTCTGGATTGCTTCTTCGCTGACGCTCATCGCAATGACGGCGTGGGTATTTGCGTCCGTATGGGGTGCATTTCAAATTGTCGCAAGCGTAAAAAATCCCGCAGGGATGGAATTTTATTAACCGTAGTCACAATTCTGTCCCGTTAGGGACAAAATATTGGTAGAAAACATCACAACATTTTTCTTGAGCCGTCCTGTCAGGGACGGAATGTGACGGTTATCAACATATTGTCCCTAAGCAGGACAAGCCGGAAACAAAAAGGTATTTGAATAGTCTACCAACAATAACATCAATGTTGGACATGGGTACTCAACCTTTTTATTTCCTCTTACTTTTTTCCTGCAGCTGAAAAAAGTAAGCAAAAAAAGCCGCTCGCTGTACCTGTCTTGGCTAAATTTTTTTACACTCGCTACAAATGCTGAACTCCTTCCTCCTTGCAGTTCG
>JAISRU010000078.1 GCA_031273515.1 Bacteroidales bacterium
AGCGAATCGGACTTTAATCTGCGTATCCAAACTGATGCTTTTAGCAATAGTCCATTTTTGCGCGACAAATTCCTTCACCTTTCATGCACCGTGATGATATACAACGCAAGCGGAAGTAATATGTTGGTAAATGTTCAAGGAGACGTCGTTTTTAAAGACGGCATTAATTCGTTTGAGATTAAGGCAGATGAAATCGGAGAGCTTTCGTTCTCAGGAATAGAAGTCGGAAACGCAGGCGGAGACATGATAATAAGAGGAATATTTTATTAATTGAAAATTGCGTTTCGACAGGCTCAACGACCACCATGCGGAAGATGAAAGTTACACAGAGTACATAGAGAATAGATAAAACAAAAATAAAGAATGAATAAATACATCAACAAAAGATTCAGTAGACTTGGAATGCGCACATTCCAACATCCACCCTTCCCGTCAGGAACGGGCATAGATGATTTCAACGACGGAAAATGGATTGAACTCTCGGAAGCACAAATAGCATTCGCCGAAGCTAATCCAAAAGCATCAGGAACGGAAATTCTGAACATGCAACTCTATGTTCCGCCTCCACCTCCCGTGCCTTCCTACGGGGAATTGGTGTCGCAATACATACGGGAACAATACAGCATAGACGATGAATTGGCTATCCTTCGTCAGCGAGAAGAAAAACCGGATAAGTTTGCAGAATATGACAACTACTGCGAACAATGTAAAACAAGAGCAAAAATTGTCTTGAACTCTGATTTATCTGATTAACTGATTGACTGATTGACATGATTATTAAATTGAGAATAAAAAATACAAAAAAGTAAAAATAGAATGAACAGAAGAAGAGCAATGATGGGAGCTTCGGGCAGCGGTAGTGGTATACAGCCGATATTTCATGTTCCGCTTACAAGTGATGGAATTGATATAATCAACGGAATACAACCGTCGGAAGGCAATACCGGAGGTTTTTCGAGTGAGGGAGCATTATTCTCAACGATTCTACAATACCTTCGCTATCTGAATTTACCAATTAGTTTTTCAGCAGTACAACCATTTTCAATAGAGTACGATATAAAAAATACGTATAGCAATCCCCATGGTGGACATCAATTGGCATGGGAATTTGGTACGCACAGTTCCAATCAATGTTTGTTTTGGTATTCACCCAGAGCTAATCTTCGTGAGTGGTCATTGGCAGGCGCAAACTGGCAGTTTTTGCAGGTATTTGCAATGCCAGGTGAAATTAATTTAACTAATTGGCGACATGAATGTATAACGTATGACGGCAACGGAATATTTACTCTTTATTTGAATGGAGTTTTATTTAGTTCAGCAAGTGTGTCATTTCCTCCATTATCACCTAATAATGCACTGAATATAGGTGCCGGTAAAGTCAATGCTGATAATTTTAATGGCTATATCAAGGATTTGAAAATATATAATGACGTAATATATTAATACCAAGCAGAATGAAATTACATGTAAAACGAACGGCATTGAAGCCGACTTATACCATTGGAAAATTATACATCGACGGTGAATACTTTTGCGATACGCTGGAAGATACCGTAAGAGCTTCCGGCGTGAAGATAGCAGGCAAAACAGCTATTCCGGCAGGAACGTACAAGGTTATCCTTACTTACGCTCCGCGCTTCAAGCGACTTTTGCCGTGGATTCAGTCCGTGCCAAACTTTGAAGGAATCTTAATCCACAGAGGTAATACCGACGCCGATACGTCGGGCTGTATCCTTGTGGGTAAAAACGAGATTGTCGGCAAGGTAATCCGTACCGCCGAATACGAGTTGAAATTAGTGGACATGCTGAGAAAAGAAAAAGACATAACGATAACAATTGAGAATTGACATGAATATAACGGAAATAATAAGCATTCTGACGCCCGTTTGTACGGGCATTGCTGCTGTGGCAGGCTGGTTTTTCGGCAGGAGAAAACAAAAGAACGACTTCCTGAATGAACTGCAATCTTCCATCGACCTTCTGGCAGGCAAAAACAGAGAACTGATGCAGGAAGTGGTACAATTGCGCAATGATAACGCAACACTGCTTTCCAATCAGGAACAAATGAGAATAGATTTGGATAAAATGAATAAGGAAAATACAGCCCTGCGCAAAGAAATAGAAAAATTGCGCAAGAGCATAAACAAAAAACAGGAGTTCAATGAAAACTAAAAACAGTAGAAAAATCGGGATACTCTTCTTTTTCATATTGATGTTTTCTGTGCTGTCATGCACGATACGAAAGGACGCACAACAGGAGATTAGCAGTTCTCTCAATGCGCAATCCGCCACAAACGAACACATTAATTTGGGGTCGGAGAAAACAGAAAACACACAGACAAATTCGGAAACAGACTTACAGGAAGATGTAACGGTGGTATATTATTCCCTTCCGGACAGCACGGGAAAGCAATACATCCTCAAAGAGGTAAAGACACAGAAAAACGCCAAAAAGAAAGAAAACACCCAAATCCAACAGCAGGAAACGAGAACGAAACAAGCCGAAAAAACAATCACGGAAAACGTGAACGCAAACACAAACGAACAGACTTATACATCGGTAAAAACAAAGGCATTTCCGACGTGGTGGGTAGTTGGATGCGTAGCGGCATTGTTTGTTATGGGAGGGTTGGCTTATTATGTAATGAGAAAAATAAAGAAGTAATGGCACGGACAATTAAAGAAATAGCGGACAGCATCAAAGAAGAATTTCTGAGAAATGACACCCTGACTAATCTGTACGGATTGGAATCAGGGAAAACATTCGACGAGCAATTTTCGGCTGTCAGCATTGAGACAATCATTATCAATGTCGTTGCTTTTGCAATGTCTGTAATGGAAAATCTGTGGGATATTCACAAGCAGGACATCGACAGGATGATAACAGAAGAACGTTACGGTTATGCAGGCTGGTACGAACGTGTAATGAAAGCGTTTCAAATGGGAGATGATATAAATCAGTTGGAAGAAAAAACGTATTATGATACGATTGATGAAAGCAAACAGATTATCAAATTTGCTTACTGTTCTGACGATGCCGGCAATGGCATATTGATTAAGATAGCAAAAGCCAACGCCGACGGATTACCCGAACCCTTGTCCGGTAACGAACTGACGGCAGCAACTGCTTACATCAACCGTGTCAAGCCTGCGGGGATACCGGTAACTGTCCGAAGTGATCCTGCGGACAAGTTAAGTATTGCACTGCAAATAAAGTACAATCCGCTCATTTACACTTCTTCGGGCGATGTGAACAACGCCGTGGAAGAGGGTATAAATGACTATCTCACCGGATTGAGCTACAATGGCGCATTTGTCGGTATGAAACTGATAGACGTCTTGCAGGTCATTGAAGGAATAGAGATTGTCCAGATAGCAAGTGCAAGCGTGGTTCATGGCGCATACAATCCGGAAGATATAACGGGGAAAATATCTTACATACCCGTATCGGGCTATATGGAATTGAACAAAAATGAATTAACGACTGTATTAACGACCGAACAAGATGCGTAATGGGAAAGTATGACATTAATTTCAAACGACTGATAACTTATTATTTACCTGTGTCTTTACGGGGTAATCTGGTAGAATTTCTGTTTGTGCTGTTGAAGCCTCTCAGACGGCTACACTTTCTTTTTTTGAAACATGTCGACGATACTGACGAAAAGCTAAGTTATAACAGTCAATACCCTAATTTACAGCGATTGCTAAACGATCAATGCGACCCAGTAGAAAGAGGCATACAAGTCAGGGACAACGGCGGAAATATCGACTGGACGTTAATCTATCCGAATGCAGAACTAAAACCATTGGTGATGCCTTTTGTCATTTATCCGGCTTCGCAATATGGTTATCAGCCGTTCACGGTACATGTTCCGGAGGGTGTTTTTAATGCCAATGAAAACAAATTGAAACGCTTATTAAATCAATATAAATTCGCAGGAACAAAGTATAAGATAATAGTAGAATAAGGAGAAAAAAAGCCCCCGATTCTTGTGTAAGTATCTCACCCCTTACACAACATTGAAGATGCCCTAACATCATAACCGAAGGCGTAAGCCTTTGAAGATGTTAGGGCATCTTTTTATATACAAAAAATAAATTGTGAGATGTTGCAAAGATATAAAAATTTTAACGAAAACAATATATACAGAATGAAAAAAATTAATCTGAAGACGCCGGTTACATATTACGGCGGTAAACAAAGAATGTGCGGTAAGATATTGCCGCTAATACCTCCGCACCGGCTCTATTGTGAGCCGTTTTGCGGTGGAGCGGCAATTTTCTTTGCCAAGCAACCCAGTGAGATAGAAGTCATGAACGACACCAACAGGGAGTTAATCAACTTTTATCGGGTTGTGAAAAACGATTTTACGTCGTTGGAGAAAGAAATCAGAATAACCCTAAACAGCAGGGATTTATTCAGACATGCAAGCGTTACGTATAACAATCCGGATATGTTTTCGGATGTAAAACGTGCGTGGGCATTGTGGGTAATGAGCCATCAGAGTTACGGTGCTCAGTTGGATAGTAGTTTTGGGTTTGACAAGACCGAAAACAGAACTGCCAAGAAGACAAGCAATGCACGGGATAGTTTCACGGAAGAATTGGCAATACGACTTCAAAACG
>JAISRU010000075.1 GCA_031273515.1 Bacteroidales bacterium
TTGGATTTAGATTCAATAGCGACTTGCAACGCTTCTATAGCAGGAATGGTTTTGTCGATCATCAACCGAAGAACGGCAATCCGCATGGCTGTCGGGAAAATATCATTGGTCGATTGCGACTTGTTTACATCATCGTTAGGGGAAATAAATCTCGAATTACCCGAAAGACTTCCTCCGCATATTATCTCTGCTCTGTTGGCTATCACTTCATTGATGTTCATATTGGTCTGAGTCCCTGATCCTGTTTGCCAGACAATCAATGGAAAAGCATCGTCCCATTTTCCGTCGATAATTTCGTCGCACACCTGTGCAATGAGGTTCTTTTTCTCCTCAGACAAAACATTGAGTTCGTAATTGGCGCAGGCGGCGGCTTTCTTGGCAATGGCAAGTCCGCAGATGATCTCTTGAGGCATCCGAATGTTACCTATCTTGAAATTATTCAAAGAACGTTGCGTCTGTGCTCCCCAATATGCGTCGGCAGGAACAGCAACTTCGCCCATTGTGTCTTTTTCTGTACGGCTATCCATGTCTGCGTTGCTATTTGATGAATAAAATCTTACCTGCTTTTCGTTCTTTTCCTGTTTCGTCGTTGACAAAAACAAAATAAACGCCCGTACTTGCTTTCTCTCCGCTGAAACGTCTGCCGTTCCAAACAGCTGTACCTCCATTGGAAAGAGTCCGATAGACAAGTCCGCCCTGTGCGTCTGTGATCTTCACTTCCGACTTCTCTTTTAATCCCGATATACTGATGTATTCATTGAAATCTTCTCTTACAGGATTGGGAAATATTTTCAGTTCTTCGTAATCTTCTTTTCCATCTGTTGCCGTATATCGGAAAGACACAAGTCCTTTATCTGTCCCGAAAAAGACTTCGCCTGTTTCCCCGTCAATCTCGATATCAAAGACGGTATTGGAGAGCAGAGGACTGTTTTCGTCGGTAAAATGAAATATTTCTTCCTTTGCGTCGGGCGACAATAAAAACACGCCGCCGTTGGCTGTCCCTATCCATTTACGATTTCCCGCATCTACTTTGATAGACCGAATGACTTCAAAACTCAATAAGATTTCGTTCAATCCTTCTTTGTTGACGATAACAGGCGCAGGCATTGTTGTCGGATTTTGAGGCAGTCGGGAAGGACTGTGATATACTCTTAGCCCTTTATCTGTTCCCAACCATATCAATCCTTCTTTATCTTCGGCAATGGCATGTACATAACTGAACATTCCGTCGGCTTCCGTATTGGGCATCACTAAATTGATCCATTGGTCGTCGGCAGTATTGGCGGGAGTTCTGTTGGGATTGAAAAAGAAAAGTTTCGATTCTTTCATGCAGGATATCCAGAGATAATTTCGGGAATCGACAAAGATTTTTTCCACCATGTCGATGCCGCCGAAAGGAATGGCAAAGGCTTTCATGGTTCCGTCGGACATACGCACACGTAAAGGTCTGGATGACCCCCAGTTTCCGAACCATAAATTATTATCACTGTCAAAAACGGGAGAAGTAGTTCGTATTGTATAATCCGACGGAGTTCCCATTATATCTAAACCTGCATTTGTATTGTCATAGACAGTAACGGTGTTGTTTCTGATTTCAAGCAATCCGCCCGTAAAAGAGCTGGCATAAACAAGGGCGGTATCGTATGGAGCAATCACAACATCCATAATATCCTGACAGAAGGATGGAGGATAGACAACAGTCCATGTATTGTTTTGGAACAGACTCACCCGACCTCCATCATACTCAGGTATCCATGTAGTTACCGGTGTGTGGACAATCGCCATCTTCGACTGCGTCCAATTCATAGCGGCAATCGAACCGTTGGCAGGACCCGGAATAATAAACTGCCAAAGATATTCTCCGCCTCCCGGATAGTAATTCAATCCCTCGTAAGAGGATACGCCGAAAGGTTTATTTTCTGTTTCGCAAATGGCGGTCAGAAGTCCGTAAGCTCTAAGGAACAGATTGTCGGTAGAGAGCGTATTGGTAACAGGGTCGATGTGATAACGTTTCATTCCGTCGTATGTTCCTGCCGTGATATGGTCAAAGGCGGAACGTATAAACCGAATATTTTGTCCGTTAAACGAAAAAGAAGTATCCTTCTCCCACCCCCCCCTGTTTTTCCGATAAACGGCATTTTCTTCTACAAAGTCAAACGTGCTGTCGTTTATTTTGAAGGTCTGGGTATCGGTTTTCATTACATAGAAATGGTCTTTGAGCAGGGCGAATTGTTTGAACAAATTCTTGTTATGCGTGTGGACGTCTTCCGATTGCGTCCATGTAGCGAAATTCTTGATATACGCATTGCTGTCTTTGCTTGTTTTGAACAGTCCGTGATCGGTTGCGGCATAAACGGTGTCCTCATAAATAACGACGTCTTTGACAGGATAGACTTTATTGTTTCGCTGAAACATCCATGAATCTATAACTATTTTTCGTTTTAAATCCACGATAACAATGCCAAATCCACAGGCTAAATAGGCATATTGTTCATGAGGATAGATAGCATAGATCGTTTTATCTCCCGAAATTTGTTTATTGTAGAGGTCAGGAATATTATACACGACGCCGTTTTGATAAAGATCGATATTGCTGTTGGCATAGCAAACGATGACTGTTTTTGTCTGCTGATTTGCCCTCATACATTGAATACCTATATCATTTAATCCCTGCAATCTGCCTATCTGATAGACAGAATTGTCGTTGAGATTGATGCGGGCAAGACCATTTTGAGAGGCATAGAATAAATAATTGTCGATTTTATCCACGTCGA
>JAISRU010000035.1 GCA_031273515.1 Bacteroidales bacterium
ACTTCGACACGGATGCATATATTGAACGCCAGTTAAAGACACTGATTGCACGCAGTCTGTACGATCCGAACAAGTCGACCAAAATCTGGCTGGCAATGGACGAAACCTATAAACGGGCAATGGAAATCATTCGAGATAACAGTCTGTTTAAGAAACTGAAAATCACGTATTAGTTCAATTGAGAATTGAAAATTGATTGTGCCTGCGGACGATTATTGTCCTTACCATTCTCCTCGCCATTGTCTGAATCAGGATTGGCTTCGCCTCTCTTCTTCTTGATCGGCAGAAGCAAACAAGTTTGCCTCTACTCTCGCTTCGTGCGTCGATTTACAGGATTTAAGGATTAGCAGAATTATTTCTGTGGAACTCTGTGTAATAAAAACAATCATAGTCTAATCAGAGAAATCACATAAATCACAGTTCAGGACAAAAGCGATGACAGGAGGTAAGCGAACCTATGAACATGTAAACAGTTGATTTCTATCAAGGAAAGACAGTGTTTAAAAAAAATGATTATTAAAAGTCGTAAAAATTTGTTTTTTTTCTGTACCTTTGGAGCATGATGATTTTCCGACAAATGATTAAAGAAGAAAACCGTCAGTAAATTCTTTATGCGATGCTTAGAATGCTAAAAATCAGAGGAATGAAGAAATTATTTGTAGGGATATTCTGTTTTAGAATGGTAACATTACTATCTCAGGATATTCACATTTCCCAGTTTTGGGTATCTCCTGTCTCCATAAATCCTGCTTCTGCGGGTTTTTTTGACGGAAATATCCGCATTGGCGCATACAACAGAACTCAATGGCGATCGATTACCAAAGCATATCAGACAGCAGGAGCTTCAATTGATTTACCCGTCGTGAAACGACCCGGAAAACAGGATATGTTTGGATTTGGCGTTATGATGGATTACGATCAGGCAGGAGATTCCAAATATACAACCATGCAGGGAAATTTATTGTTTTCCTACGCTCGTGCGATTAACAGTCGGAATAATAATTTTCTGATGGGAGGCATTTCATTCGGAGGAGGACAACGTTCATGGTCTTATTCGCAATTGCAGTTTGACGAACAGTTTCAAAACGGAATGTTCAATCCGGACATAGGCAACAGCGAAACCTATTATGGAAACAATTACTGGTTTGCCGACATGGGAATGGGTGTACAATGGTTCTATCAGCCCGGTTTTCTGGATTTTTATCAGGTAGGGTTCAGCGTCTACCATTTGAACAAACCCAGAATATCCATGCTCAAAGACGACGATATTCGTCTGCCGATTAAATGGGTATCTCACGCAATTGTCAGCATCGAAGTTCATCCCGATATTGCCGTAATGCCGGTAATGTACTTTGCCGTTCAGCAAAAATATCGGGAGTTTCTATTGGGAGGAATTTATGCTCATTCGTTGCCTATTGATGTAAAAGGATTTATCAACAAAGCTAAAATCGGACTGTTTTACCGATGGAACGACGCTTTCTATCTGGCGTTTGGCATGGACTGGCGACGTTTGACTTTCAGTATAAGTTACGATTTTAATGTTTCCAAATTAGTGAAAGCAAGTCAGGCGCGGGGCGGAGTGGAAATAATTGTGTCCTGCATTATTAAGAAAAAACAATATATAAAACGCAAGGCTATCCCTTGTTCCGTATTTTAGGTCATGAACAGAAGAACGTCGCTATATATTGTTTGTAAATGGACTGTATTGACAATTGTATTGTTGTCAAACAGTTTGATTGTGTGTTCTCAGTCGGACGTTCATGCAGCTTTGGAAGCAGCGCGCTATTGGGAAAAAGAAGGCAATATGGAATCTGCCGCTTATTTTTATAAAGAATACCTTGCTTCCGTCGGACTTCAGACAGATGCCGCTGTTTGTTACAAATGTGCCTTGATCCTGAAAGATATATATCACTATCACGATGCGGAACGCTATCTGGAAGAAATCGTACATTCCGACAGTTTGATAAACTATCCCGACGCCCTGTTTTGGTTGGGTATGACAAAAAAAAACAACGGTAAATACAGCGAGGCAAAACAATCCTTTGAGCTTTATCAAAACGAATATGCTTCAGACAAAAACCCTGTATTGCAAAAACGGGTGCGGACAGAACTCGCTTCTTTCGACTTAATTTCCAGATTGTCAACAGATACTTTGCCGGTGAAAATCAACAAAGTTCCCTATCCTGTCAATACGGACAATTCCGAATTTAACGGAGTGCAGTCTGGAGAGGAGGCTTTGTATTTTTCGAGTATTCGTCAGTTGTCCACCGTTGAATACAATCTGGTTTTGGACGATTTTTATACGACGATGATATATGTTGCGCCTTACACCGTCAATGGGATAGTCGAGGCGACGCCCCTGCCTGCCGTTATCAATAATCTAAAATACAACAATGTGAATTTTTGTTTCAATCAGGACAAGACAAAGTTGTATTTTACCCGCAATCCTGTCGGCAAAAGGAAAAACAGGTATTATGCTGTCTGGGTATCGGAATTACGGAACAACAAATGGGAAAAACCTAAGAAATTAGATAAGATAATCAATAATCCAAATTCCAATACAACACAGCCCTGTTTTGCAAGAAAAGACGACAGTGATGTTTTATTTTTCGTTTCCGACAGAAAAGGAGGCTTCGGAGGCATGGACATCTGGTTTAGCCGCTTAGAAGGGGATGAGTTTACAGAACCTGTCAATTTGGGCGGCAGCATCAACACGCCCGGAGATGAAATCACTCCCTTTTATCATACGGAAACGCAAAGTCTATATTTCAGTTCCGACTGGCACGAAGGCTTCGGAGGATTTGATATCTTCAAATCGAAAGACACTTCAGGCACATGGGAAAAACCCGTTAATGCAGGCTATCCGCTTAATTCATCCGCCAATGATATTTATTTTACAATCAATGAAGTGGATAACGACGGCTTCTTAACATCCAATCGCAAAGGTTCTTTCTTTTCAACGGATGAAACATGCTGCAATGATATTTATGAATACGCATGGACAGGAAACGGAATGCTTATTCATCGAGATACCTTTTTTGTGGCGACAAAAGATACGATTGCGACTTTCATCAACAATATATTGCCTGTTACCCTGTATTTTCATAATGACGAACCTGACCCCAAAAGCAATGCCGTTACCACAACGAAAGATTATAAAACTACTTTAGAAGAATATTATGCAATGAAAGCGATTTATAAACAGGAATATGCTCGCGGATTACAGGGAGCGGAAAAAGAAAAGGCGCTGTCCGACATCGATACTTTTTTTACGGAAGTTGTCGGCAAGGGGGTCAGACATTTGGAAGAACTGACCTCTTATTTACTCGAAGACTTGCAACGGGGTAATAATGTTGATATTACGATAATCGGTTTTGCAAGTCCTTTGCATTCGCATGATTATAATGAAAATTTATCATTAAGACGTATAGCAAGTCTGAAAAACTATATTCGGCAACAATCTTTGTTCGATCGCTATTTGGATACGACTGTCGAGGGCAATAAACTGCGTTTTATCGAAGACCCGCGCGGCAAGCGTTTTGCATCCGAATTTGTCAGTGATAATCCGAACGATCGGCGCAATTCGGTTTACAGCATTGCGGCGGCGCTCGAACGCAGAATACAGATTGTCCTCTATAAATCGGAAAAACACAGCGACAAGCAAGAATCCGGTTTATTGTTGTCAAAAGATACCATCGATCTTCAACCTATCGCTGATGTTACGCATTATGAGTTGTATATTCAGATAGAAAATACAGGCGATCAACCCATAAAAACAGACACGATTGTTTCGGATAATTCGTTGATAAAAGCAAGTCTGACAAAGCTGCTGATAGAACCCGACGAAAAGACATGGTTATGTATTTCGTTCCCTTGCGAAATCTTCGAGAAACAGCAAAGGTCAAAAATAGTTATCCGCAGCAATACCAAAGAGCAATCTATTTACATTAATTGCAACATTACAGAATAATCATAAAAAGAATGAATATATTACAGGAAACGAAAATGGAAAAAGGTATTATTAAATACCAAAGATGATCTTGATAAAGCCACATTGACATTATTAAATACCAAAAATGGTCTCGATAAAGCCAAATTGGCATTATGGAATACCAAAAAGGCTCGACATCGAACTAAAAAGGTATTAAAGACACTCCTAAAGCAATTAAACGGGTTTTACTTTGCTATAATCCACTACTTCAAGAGAATAAGCAAAAAAAGGTATAATTTTGTAGCGAGTAAATATATGCATTAATTTTCAGATAAATTTGGTGATTAGAAAAATAAGTGTTATCTTTGTAGCGAGTAAAATATGGTAATATGTATATACAACGTAATAAGATAAAAGGCAAGACAGGAAAAACGTATTCATCTACATTTCTTTGCAGTAA
>JAISRU010000104.1 GCA_031273515.1 Bacteroidales bacterium
TCGTCAGGGAGAGCAGGCTGATTTTTATCTCCTATTTTGAATTTTATTATATAATCGGCAATAGACAGTTCTATTGTTTCCGGATTTAAATGCTCTTGCAATGCGCTTATTATTTTGTCTGTTGTGATTGCATCGTGGACTTCCGTCAGTTTTTCTTTGTCTTTTGCAAACTCTTCAAACCGCTGCTTTAACATTGTCGTAATCTGTTTGTCCGACATTCCTTTGTCTAATTCACAGCTCTGATAAGCATAGTCTTGCAAGCAAGCCGTCAATTCTTCTTTGTTCACAAAGAGATTAAAATCTGCTACTATTTTATTTCTTATCAATTTATAAACAACCAATTGTCGAAGGGAAGCGTATTGTTCTTCAATTGTTTCGTTTGTACATGCTTCCTCTTTGCTGACAAAATAGCGTTTGATAAAATCATCGGGTAAGGAAAGTGATATATTGTTATAAAACTGACTGAATACCTGATTGTAATATCTATTTCTGATGTCCGGTTGATAATCAATCCTCGTTTGTTCCCGGATTACGTCACGCAACAGGGTTTCATTGGTAATGCTGCCGTTTGGGTCTATCTTTGCATAAAAATCAGCATCCATTTCGGCGGGAACGATGTCGTAAAGGAGTTCGATTTTCATGCGCATTTTTTCAGGAGCTGTTGTCGGGTCCTGTTTTGCATATTGAAAAAAATAGTTGCGATCCACTTCCGAGTTAAATATTTTTGTTGTGTCAATCTCTATTTCTTCGTGTCGTTTTTTGTCGATGAAATTATGCCGTTCTTCTTCTTTTATATCCTCAAGCATCAGAAAATAGGGAGTTTTTTTGTCTTCCTGTGCAATATCTGACAGTATTAATATACTGTCATCATGTTCAACCGTTTCACCGAAAGAATAGCGTCCATGGTATCTGCGCATTGACTTAATTCTTAGATCGATTTCTTCGTCCGATGCAATCACTTGATAGTAGGGTATATTTTTAGCGCTGTCATAGTCGATTGTCAATGCAGGACAAAGGGCTACCTCAAATGAAAAACTGCAATTATCGGGATTGTCGCTATCCATCAATGTTTTTTCCGGAAGAAAAAGAGGTTCAAAAAGCAAATTCATTTCTTTTTCTTTCAGATATTCGTTCATTTTAGCGAGGACTATCTTATTGAGTTCTTCCATCAAGACGGATTTCCCGTACATTTTGTTGATCATTGCCATTGGCGTCATGCCTTTGCGAAAGCCCGAAATATTTACTTCCTGTTTTAACTTTTTCAGCGCCGATTTCACGGAAGACCCGTAATCTGTTGAAGAAAGTTCTATTGTAATCCGTTCGTTCAAATCGCAAAGATGCTCTTGTGTTATATTCATTCAGCTACAATTTACTTAAAAAATCAGTTTGCAAAATTACAAAAATAAGTTGATATTACGCGGTTTTTGCAACATTTTTTTTTGATTTTGATTTATTTTATAATCGATTGTTCTTGGGGAAAATACAAACGGGACGATACTGTTTTGCTTCTTCCGGGGTCATCATTGCGTAAGAAAGAATAATGACAATATCTCCCACATTTGCCTTATGCGCTGCTGCTCCATTGAGGCATATTATTCCGCTTTCCCGTTCTCCTTTAATAATATATGTGATTAGTCGTTCTCCATTTGTAATATTCACGACGTGGACTTTTTCATATTCCGTCAAATTGGCGGCATCCATCAATTTTTCATCAATGGTAATGCTTCCGATGTAATTTACGTTGGCTTCTGTTACCGCAACCCGATGTATTTTTGACTTTAGAATTTCGATTTGCATGAATTATACTATTGTTATATTATCAATAAGTCGTACATTATCAAGCCATACAGCGACACATGCCACAATACTTTCAGCCTGACTGTATTCTGTTATTTCTTCCAATGTTTTCGCATTCACCACGCTGGCATATTCCAGTGTGAAAGATTTATTGTTGTCGAACTGTTGTTGTATCCATTGAGCGATTTCGTATGGTTTTTTCTTTTCTTTCAACGTTTTCGCCTCCGACAATGTTCGACGGATAAACGGAGCAACGGCTCTTGCCTGCGGAGATAATAAGCGATTGCGGGAACTCATTGCCAATCCATCGTCCTCTCTGACAGTGCTTACTGCCCGAATGATCGTCTTATAATGATAATCCTGCACCAATTGTCGGATAATGACCAACTGTTGAAAATCTTTTTCTCCGAAATAGGCTCTATCGGGTTGTATGAGGTCAAGAAAACGTTTGACGATAATCGCGACGCCCTTAAAATGTCCCGGACGGTAATATCCTTCCATCACCGTTTCCAATGTTCCGAAATCATAGTGTTCTGTTGGAAGAACGGGATACATTTCTTCGACAGAGGGCATAAATAAAATATCGCAGACATCGTTTAGCAAAGCAATATCCTGTTCCGGACTATTCGGATAACGTTCCAGATCTGCGGCATTATTAAATTGTATCGGATTGACAAAGATACTGCAAATCACCACATCATTTTCTGCTTTTGCCTGTTTGAGCAATTGCAGATGTCCGGCGTGCAGCGCTCCCATTGTGGGGACAAATCCTGTTTGCAGCGACTTTTTGCGCAGTTCGTCCGCCGTTTGAGCTAAGATATTTTGTTTATAGATAATCTTCACTGTTTGTTTTTGTTAAAGATAGCAAGCATATTTTCTTCCATTGTTCCCTGAGGAATTTCCACAATACGTCCAAGTTCTTTTCCTTTTTCGTAGAAAATAAACGTAGGAACAAATTCTATGCCCAAAGATGAAATATCTTCCGATCCTGCCAATTTATCCCGATCTACTCCAATGTATTCCAAAGTGAGATTATGGTGATGAATCTGCTCAATGATTTTTTGTAAGACGGGAAATTGTTCTTTGGTATCGCCGCACCATGTTCCGATGACGGCAATAATATGTATTTCATGTGTTTGCAAATGGATTAAGAGTTGTTTCAGTATTTCTTCGTTGGGTGAACAGTCGGCATAATGCACTGTATATTCATCCCAGAATTCCGAAATTCCGTTTAATTCCTCAAGGGTTGTTTTACCTGTTATTATATTTTCGTGTTCCATACTGTCAATAGGTTGTTGTCCGTTCTCCGTATTCTGAGCTTTTCCTGCATTGGAAATGAGACTTATACAGACTGTCGTTATCAATGTCAAACCAATTCTCATGTACAAATGTTTTTATTCGTTCTAATATCAATGAATTACATTCTTCAAAAAGAGATTAATAATAAACCGCAAAAGTACATAAATAAATTGAGAATTGAGAATTGAGAATTGAAAATTGAGAATTGAAAATGACGCAAGCGACGAGTATTGTTTCCCGCAGATTCCCGCAAATTCCCGCAGAGTTACGCAGAAGTTCCACAGAGTTTTCTTTCTTCTTTTTTTCTCCCCTCTCCGGTCATTGAGCTTGTCGAAATGAACGCTTTCTCCACTCTCCGGTAGTTGAGCTTGTCGAAACTGGAGAGGGGCTGGGGGTGAGGAAATAGCCTCCGCAGGCAATTTTTAATTTTCAATTCTCAATTATTTATTGTACTTTTGCTTTTGTAAAAGTTTTCTCACGGATGCTTTTACAACAAAAAAATAGTGTGTGTTTTTGATATGTCTGACAACTAAATGACGACTTTTTGCGTCTATGTATATAAATCGACAAATTGTCTTAATGTCTTAATTAAATAAACGAAAATGAAAAAAGGTGTACTCTTTCTGTTTTTAATGATATGGTGTCTATATATGACTGCTCAAAAGGCAAGTTTCACGTATAATCAGCCTTCGCAATGCGTACCTTCGACTGTTACGTTTACCAATACAGGCACAGGTACGCCGATTAGTTTTCTGTGGGATTTCGGAGATAATAATTCTACTTCTTCCGTTTATCATCCTGTGCATCCTTTCACTGCTCCGGGAGTTTATACCGTCACCCTGATTATGCGCTATGCTAACAGTACCGATACCTCCCGACAGACCATTACCGTATTGAATGTCCCGTCGTTTAGCTTTACCAAATTGAACGATTCGGTTTGTCCGGGCGATGCGGTTTCTTTTTCTTCTTCTGTTTCCTATCCTTCTAATCCTGCTCAGATACAGTCTTACGCATGGGATTTTGGAGATGGAGGACAGTCATTGTTGCCAAATCCGACATGGACGTATCAGAATATTGCTAATCTGGCGGTCAGATATGCCGTTTCGCTGACCGTTACCGATGTAAACGGATGCAGTAATAAAATAACCCAATCGGACTATGTCGCCGTAAAACGAAAACCGGTGGTGGATTTCAGTTCCGACAAACAGGTTTTTTGTTATTCG